>DATFHE010000134.1:0-8310 GCA_035248745.1 Anaerolineales bacterium
GTAATCAGATTTGCGAGTCTCGAACTCCATCCAGGCACCGCGGTCGGGAATCAGCTTGGACATTGCCAGCGGACGTCCCGTCGCGCGGTCGGTGGGTGCTTCGAAGTACACGCCTGGAGAGCGGATCAATTGCGAGACGACGACGCGCTCTGTTCCGTTAATAATGAACGTGCCTTTGTCCGTCATCTCGGGGAAGTCGCCGAGGAAGATATCCTGCTTGATTGGCTCGGGGACATCCGGGCCCGCCAGCAATACAGAAACATAGAGCGGGCTGGCATAAGTGAGATCACGTTCCACACATTCTTCGATGGTGTGCTTTGGTTCGCCAAACCAATACTTCAAGCCCCATTGCTTTGACTCGGGGCTGCGGCTGGGGAAATATAACTTCATCCCCTTGTTATAGGATTCGATTGGCGAAACCTCATGGAAGAGGTCACCAAGGCCCTCTTTTTTGAGGCGTTCAAATGAATCAAGTTGGACTTCAATCAGGTTGGGTAGTTTGATATCGATGGGGATACGCGCGTAACTCTTGCGGGGTAAAGAAGACATTCAGTTCACTCCTGGCCTGGGGTAGTGAGTCGGATACGAAATGCCGCATCAA
The DNA here is from genome assembly GCA_035248745.1 of Anaerolineales bacterium. GTDB lineage: Bacteria > Chloroflexota > Anaerolineae > Anaerolineales > Villigracilaceae > Defluviilinea. The sequence goes on from DATFHE010000134.1 coordinate 602, forward strand.
TCCCTAAACTTTATTTTTCAAATGTAAGATACGATTTAAAGATTTGGAAGCGATGCACTGGCGGTAAACACACAAATCCATCCCGCGACATTGGCGGGATAGCAAACGATGATTATATGCGAGATTTCATTTATGCGCAAGGGATTCTAGTGCCTAATTTCCGACCCTTTCCCTGTGGACGAACGGGCAGATTCTATCACATTCCGACATTTCCGCAACCTAAAACAGGCACACGGGGTTTTGATTGATAGATTTTACAATCCAACCGTATACGGAGGCATGATGACCACATCGCAGGCACCAGTAAACGATCGGCGCGAAATCTTTGGCTGGGCTATGTATGACTGGGCCAACTCAGCCTTCAGCACCACCGTTGGAACAGTTTTCCTTGGTCCCTACATTGCCTCTCTTGCAGCAGACGCGGCAGGAGCTGATGGACTCGCTCGCTTCTTCGGGATTCCCATCGCACCGGATTCGTTTCTCCCCTACTGCATTTCTTTTTCTGTTTTTCTTCAGGTCCTCTTTCTGCCCATCCTCGGCGCGATTGCAGACTATTCTCACTTGCGCAAGCGCATGATGCAGCTCTTTGCTACGATCGGGGCCACCTTAACCATCGCGATGTTCCTTATAACGGGACCGCTCTGGTGGTTGGGAGGTGTGCTCTTTATCCTCGCGAACCTCGCGTTTGGTGCTGCGATCGTTTTCTACAACGCCTACCTGCCGGATATTGCCAGCGAAGATCAGCGCGACCGTGTCTCATCCTTCGGCTGGGCAATGGGCTATCTCGGTGGAGGGATATTGCTTGCTCTGAACCTCGCGTTCTTTATATTTAGTGAAGACCTTGGCGTGCCAGGCGATGTTGCCGTCCGCATTAATCTTGCTTCCGCAGGACTCTGGTGGCTAGGATTCTCATTCCTGACTTGGTCACGGCTTCGCTCGCGTAAAGCCGCGCGTCCACTACCCGCCGGAGAGACGTACGCAAGTGTTGGCTTCAGACAATTGGGGAGGACGTTCCGCGAGATGAAGAATTTCCCGGAAACACTGAAGTTTCTCCTGGCATACTTTCTTTATAACGATGGCATTCAAACAGTGATTGCTGTTGCATCGACGTTTGCTGCGGCACCCATTGCTCGCGGCGGCATCGAACTTTCGCAAGACACACTCATCGCTGTGATCCTCATGATCCAGTTTGTGGCATTTTTAGGGGCGCTCTTCTGGGGACGGCTGGCAGGTTGGATCGGCGCGAAGCAATCCATCATGGTCAGCCTTGTGATCTGGGCTGGCGTGGTGATTTATGCCTATAGCGGCATGCAAGGTGATTCGCGTGTGGCAGAGTTCTTTGTGCTCGGTTTTTTTATCGCTTTGGTTTTAGGCGGCTCACAGGCGATCAGTCGCAGTCTCTTTGCACAGATGATTCCCGAAGGAAAGGAAGCAGAATTCTATTCCTTTTATGAGGTCAGTGAACGCGGCACTTCGTGGACGGGTCCTTTGATTTTTGGGTTAGCAAATCAAGTATTCGGCAGCTTGCGTTATGGCATCCTCTCCCTGATCTTTTACTTTATCGCTGGCATGATCGTGCTGCCGCTGGTGAATGTCAAAAAGGCGATGGACGACGTGAAGAAACATTCATAAAAAGACCGGGGCTCATCACCTCGACCTTTTATCAGGCTTAGTTTTTATAACTTTGGCAAGACAATGGACTGTTGTTTCTGATATTTACCCTGTTTATCCGCGTACGAGACTTCGCATTCCTCGTCCGCTTCAAAGAACAGGACTTGCGCCAGGCCCTCATTGGCATAAATCTTTGCAGGGAGGGGAGTGGTATTTGAAATTTCAAGGGTGACAAAACCCTCCCACTCCGGCTCGAAGGGGGTAACGTTCACAATGATTCCGCATCTTGCATACGTTGATTTTCCGAGACAAACCGTCAGCACTTTACGGGGAATGCGGAAGTATTCTACCGTGCGCGCGAGAGCGAAGGAATTGGGGGGGATAATGCAGACATCGCCAGTGTAATCCACCATGGATTTGGTGTCGAAGTTCTTGGGGTCCACAGTGGCAGAAAAGACATTGGTAAAAATTTTGAATTCATCTGCCACACGGACATCGTATCCATACGACGAAACGCCATAGGACACGACTCCATTGCGGACTTGTTTCTCTTCGAACGGTTCGATCATGCGCTGTTCCTGCGCCATCTTGCGAATCCAATGATCAGGTTTGAGTCCCATATTTGCTCCAAATTGAGTTATTTCACTACAAAGACGCCGTGCGTAAGCCTGCCCGATTCTACTTCAATCCAGCGCTCATGAATCTGACCGTTCATTTCAACTACGATACGGTAATCTCCAGGGTCTAATTCACCTAGTACTGCGCTTTCATCACCGGTCAATAAGTCGGAGGAATACGGTGACGCATAATACACTCTGTTGGGAGATTGGGCTGGATCAGAGTAATACCCAACGGTGAACTTTGCATTCTTCACCTGATTCCTGTTGGTATCAACGATAGAAATTATCAACGTTCCCAGCAGGCTTCCGCTAGCGTCTTTTGCCGGGACAAGCCAAAGCTCAGGGTTTTGTGTCGCAAAGTAATCCTCCACGTCGCCCTCACGGACCTCGAAATGGAGGTGACTGCCAATCGCTCCGCCGGTCCTACCGACTTCGCCGATTTTCTCTCCGGCAAACACCTTTTGATTTACCTCCACATCCACTTTTGAGAGATGGGCATACAAGGTAAACAAGTTATCAGGATGCCCGATGACCACAAGATTTCCATAGAAGTCGCTCCAGGGTGCATATAGTGCTTCCCGGTCAGGTCCAGCAAAGAGGACGGTTCCCTCCGCCGCAGCGAAGACGGGCGTTCCGCTCGGGTTGGAGAATTCGACCCCATGATGCGGGTCACGCGTCCCGTTTGCAGTGGAGCCATATCCATAGGTCGGATCGATTCGGTCGTTCGCCGGCGGCTGAATCGGGCGTTGGAAGAGGAAATGACCGTCCGTGATGCAGAAGTCTGCAGAAAATGGATCACAGGAAATTTCTGGCGTAAAAGTAATGGTTGGGGTGACGGAGGGAATGACAGTAGCAGTTTGAGAGGGTGCGGGAACGGTAGCACTGACTCTTGTATTCACAACAACAACGGGAGTTTCAGTGACTCCCGTTGTTGTGCAAGAAACAAAGATCAACGAAAAAAGAAGGATCAGTATTTGCTTCATTTAAGTAGATCGGGTTCTTGTCAAGCTACTTTGATCGCATAATACTCTCTGCGAGAGGATGGAAGTTAGATCCCGCCTCGCTCGCTCAGGATTTTGCGGGTTTCGTTTCCGAGTTCCTCAGCCCTGGATTCAATTTCTTTCAACTCTTCCAGCATCTTCTCCCCCACTGATTTGTCTGCCAGCGAATTGAGATTGATTTTCACGTTATACCCCGCGGCGGTGAGGGCTGCGCGCGCCATCGCAAAACCAGACATCGAATCACTGATAGCGTTAATGTTCGCCTCTTTCGCGCATTTCAATGCCAGATCCATTATTTTGACCGAATCTTTGGCAACCTTCAGAGGGACGCGGGCAGCGTTGAGCGTTGCCACGTGGATCGCAGCGTTGCGCTTCGTCTGCTCCTCTTCTGATTCCTTGGGAAGCCGGAACGCGCCCATCACGGCTTCAAATGCAGACGAGTCGTCATCCACCGCCTGGGTCAGCTCCTTGCGCAGACTCTCCGCCATGACGCGGATGGCTTGCATCTGAGCCTCCACTGCCGCATACTTCTTTTTGCCGATTGTCAACCCTGCCACCATCGCCACGAGACTGGCACCCATGGCACCTGCGTAGGCTGCGGCAGAGCCGCCCCCGGGAGTCGCAGTCGAGGCGGCTAATTCTTCCAGAAACGAAACAGGTTTCGCCTGTGGCGCAGAAGCGGATGAATCTACAAGGCGCGATTCAAGGATCTGCTCTTTGTCGAACGCATCGAGCTGGGTATACCAGACAGCTGCGTCCACCAGCGCTTCCTGGGGAATCAAACCCACCAGTTCACTATGACGGATTCCTACTCCGTATCGCTGGGCTTCGCGCCGAATGGTTTCCACCACACGCGCAATAGGTGTTTCGCGAAAGTTCGTGAGGTTCATCGACACCTGGGCACGCCTTTCTACAAGCAGTCCCAACGCCTTAACGTGACGTAGCCCGCCCGAGGAATGACGAATCGCTTTGGCGATCTTCTTGGCAATCTCCACGTCACTAGTGGTGAGATAGACATTGAACGCAATGAGCGGATTGCGCGCCCCAATCACCGTTGCGCCCGCTGTGCCGAGCCTGGCAGGACCATAATCGGGGTGTCGCTCGGGGTTGGATTCAATCTCGGTTTTGAGCCCCTCGTATTGCCCCTTGCGGATATTCTCCAGGTTGGTTCGTTCGGGGCGCGTTGCCGCCGCTTCATATAAATAAACCGGGATATTCAGCTCGCTGCCGACGCGTTCCCCCAGCCGCTTCGCTATGGCAATGCAATCGTCCATGCTTGCGCCATGGAGCGGGACGAAGGGAACGACATCCGTCGCACCGATGCGCGGATGTTCCCCGGTGTGATTGTCCAGGTCGATGAGCTCTGACGCCGTCTTGATAGCCCGGAATGCGGCTTCCTCCACTGCGAACGGTGAACCCGCGAACGTAAGCACGGTACGGTTGTGGTCAAGATCGGAGGAGCGGTCGAGGAGTTTGACGTCGTCTATGGATTGGATAGCAGCGACGATCTGGTCTACGACTTCTGGTCGCCGCGCTTCGGAAAAATTAGAGATACATTCGATGAGTTGGATAGGCATAGGATGGTAACCAGGGATTAGCAATAGGAAATCTGGGGTTAATGAGACAATTATAAAGGGTGTGGGGACTGTCCGGGAAGCTTCTTTAAGTATTGTAGAAATATGTGACAAAGTTCACCCTATTTGTGTGATGAATTCATACCGGATATGACTGTTTTTAGCTTGCCAAACTCAAGGAGAGGTAGTATAGTGAAAAATATCACAATATAGATGTTATGCCCTACCACTTATCTTAACGCATATCATCAAGGAGATACAAATGAAACTCAATGGAAAAGTCGCAGTAATCACCGGCGCCGGATCTGGCATGGGGCGCGAGACCGCAATTCTCTTCGCAAAAGAAGGAGCACGCGTCGTTGCAGGAGATTGGAATGAGACCACCCTCGAAGAAACAGTAAACCTGATTCGTACCCAGGGCGGCGAGGTGACCGGTTTGAAAGGGAACGTGGCAGTGCAAGCGGACGCGGAAGCCCTGGTCCAGCGTGCGATCGAGACATATGGGCAGGTCGATATCCTGGTCAATAATGCGGGAGTGATGGATCTCAATCAGGGCGCTGGCGAAGTCAGCAACGAAATGTGGGAACGCGTCATCGGAATCAACTTGAACGGTCCTTTCTACCTTTCACGCACTGCCATCCAAAATATGACGAATCATGGCGGCGGTGCGATCATCAACATCGCCTCTGTAGCGGGAGTTAGCGGCGCGGCGGCTGGCGTGGCGTACACGACGTCCAAGCACGCCCTGATCGGTATGACAAAGCACACTGCCTGGCGCTATCTGAAAGAGGGTATCCGCTGCAACGCCATTGCGGCTGGTGCAGTGGAGACAAACATTGTCTCCAGTATCGATATGAACATGATGGACCCGAAAGGGAGCGAACGTGCAAATGTATATTATGGCTTGATCCCTGCCCAATTGAAGGCCATTGACATCGCCAATCTTGTGCTCTTCCTCGCCTCCGACGAAGCGCGCTATATCAATGGAACGGTCATCCCCGCCGACGGCGGCTGGCTCGCTGCATAACTGTTTTCTTACCTTCAAAATCTCCTGCTTTCGCAGGAGATTTTTTGTTTCCACATAAGAAATCATGAGCGATTGAGAAGGCGTTACAAGGAGTTCCAAAGCAATAAAGGTGACACAGAATTTTTGAAAAGGAGTTGCAAGGAACACCGATACACTGAGATGATATAAATTTTTAACTTCGGCTTGAGATTGGCTGTTTTAGTCATTCATTTCAGTACTACACGGGGTGTGGTAGATCATAGATGAACAGGAGGTAGCAGTTTGTTATCCATTCGCAATCTTACCCAGCATGCTGTTCTCCGGATAGCACAACGGAATATTTCACTCCGAGACCTCGAATATGTGCTGGAACACGGGGAACGCGTTTACAAAACAGGTGTAACAATTTATGTATTGAGAAAAAGGGATATTTTACAAAACGATCGCAAGAATTCTGAAATTACACGCCTGGAAGGAACGATCGTATTGACCGGTTTCTCGCAAGATGGACACCTGGAAATTATCACCATGTACAGAAATAAATGCGCTTTCCGGACGTTCCGTTCTAAGGAAAAGTACGACATTAGAAGGAAATATCGGAAGAGCCGGAACCTTCCAGCCCGATATGAGGAATCATGATGACTGGTAATCGTTGGGGCATCTGCCAAAATCATCAATCCGCCAACCGATGATCCATACGGGAAGATACTGCTGGGAATCGCTGGACATTCTCCGGACCATGGCGGACGTCGATCCCAAAGCCAGGGTGGTATACTCTTCGAAGATTAAATCGTTTTCCTGGGACCCTGGCAGTAATTTAGAGGTTTTCACGGAGGCTGGCATGACTGTAACCATTGGATTCGAGGGTAATGTAGCCAACATCATTCTTTCGGGGAACATCGATTATTCCATGCAGGAAGAAATCCGGAACGCAAACCAAAAGGCTTTATCAAATGAACAGGTCAGGGAGATCTGTGTCGATTTTAAAGAGGTGACATTTCTGGATTCGTCGGTCATTCGGGCGCTTCTTACTCTTCAAAAAGAAGCCACTTCAAAAGGAAAATCACTGGTGCTTTTAAATTGTAAGGATAATACACGGGAGGTGTTCGAGATTGGGGGATTCGATCGGATGTTCAGTTTTCGCTAACTCAGTCAAATTCTTAAGAGCAAAATGCAATTGCATTTGGGCAAAGAGTCTCTATAATAGGTTTAAGAGAAGCTTGAAAGCAGATATTATTTTTTACTTATTTCCAAAGAGGAGCAATTATGGAAATCAGTCTTGCGGAAGAACATGCCTATTATTTTGTCCCGCAGATCTCCCTCGAGGTAGCGCGTGACCGCATCGAAAAGAAAAAGGCGGCACTGGTCGCGGGGACGTTCGGGAACCTGATCTCCCGCCCCAACCCAAACGAGATTCAGGTCGTCTCGCTGGAGAACCGCCTGGAGCCCTACTGGGTCGTGACGGCAGCGAGCCGCACCGCCTATGACCGCCAGCAGGTGTACACAGTCCCGATTAAGGGAGAAGAGGTGCGTGAAGTCACTGTGCTGGGGCAAAAGCTGACGGTCACATCCAAAGGCAGTCCCTCACTAACGATAAACGGAATCGAACATTGCGTGGAGGAACGACGCATCACCCGCTTTTTCGACGGTCTTACAGGACAAAAGGAAGACTTCAACCAGTACCAGTCGTTTACAAAAAGCGCCATCACTGACCTGGGAGAGTTCGCACCGGAAGGAATACTGGTCGTCCCGCCGCAGATGCGCGCTACCGCAATCGTGAGGCAGGTCCTTGGCGAAGCCATCCAGCCCGTGAAGAATGCTCAAATCATCCACGAGGAGCGGGTTGACATCGAGACAATCGAGCTGAACTTCCGCCCGGTGTATGCACTGGAGTATG
>DATFHE010000135.1:0-4639 GCA_035248745.1 Anaerolineales bacterium
TTGCGCCTCCTAAATAGGTTGGATATGCCACTCGTCGGGGACTTCCCGATAGGTTAGATCAAACGCCTGTCCATCGGTCGTTTTGACACGGAAACCCTTTTCACTGGGACCGCGCCAGCGCGAAACGATCTCTGCGATCTCATAGCGCGCACCCTGCCAGGTGAGGGAAAGCGGACGTTCCGCGTACTCTGAATCGGAACGACATTCAACAGTATCTATCATGTTAAGGTAACTTCACTGCTATCGCCCACGTTCAACTGCATCACTGTACCGTCGTCTCTGCCCCGGACTTTGGCTTTTACTCCGATCAGGGATCGCATCAAAGTGGCATCCTGAATTTCGCAATTCGCTTCGAGGATACTGTCCTCGATTTTACTGTTAACAATTTTGCAATTTGCCCCAATGGACGCGTAAGGTCCAATGACGGAGTTCTGAATGTCAGCCGTGGGGTGAATAAAGGAGGGAGCAATAATTTCGACGCCATTCTCTGTCACGCTTTGGGTCTGATTCGCCTTGTCTTCGAGCAATACTTTATTAGTTTCCAAAGTGGCATCGATTGTTCCGGTATCCAGCCAGCTCTCACTGTTCTGCGTGCGGATTTTTGCACCCTTTTCGATCATGAGGGAGATCGTGTGTGTCAGGAAAAATTCCCCTTTGAACGTAAGATTGCGCTCTATTTGTTCTTCAATCGCCGCCAGTAATGTTTCTGCACTCTTGAAATAGTAGCAGCCGACAACGACGAGGTTATTTTCGATGGTTTCAGGCTTTTCGATAAACTGCCTGACCCAGCCATCTTCATCCACTTCTGCCACGCCAAAGCGCCGCGGGTCAGGCATCGGCATCACCCAGGCGACTGCGTCTGCCTCTTCCCGGGAAAGGAAGGAAAAGTCTGTATCCAGGAGTGTATCGGAGAAGCACATGATCATGGGCCCGTGCATAAATTCACGCGCCAGCCAGAGCGCGTGAGATTGTCCTTTCATTTCATTCTGCACGACGAAATGAGCCTTCATGCCCGGATAATTCTCCTTAATGAAGGGAGGTACCTGCAGCTCTCCGAGATAGGGCCCGACGATAAACACAAATTCGACATTATCAGGGTCCGGCACGCTGTGGAACATATCCAGCAAATGTTCCAGTGAGGTCTTTCCCGCCACGCTGACGAGCGGCTTGGGCTTGCTCCAGGTATGCGGACGCATGCGCGTCCCCCAGCCAGCCATGGGAATAAAAATTTTCAACGTTTCGCTCATAGTGTAATTTTACCTCGTGAAGGAATGATATTACAGGACGAGGGATCGCCCTGAAAGGTACAATCCCTCGTTGCCACTAGGAGTGACCGAGCACCGGATGAGGTGTATACGATTCTTCAAGCCGTTTGATCTCCTCTTCCGACAGCTGGATCTCCAGTGCCGCAATGGCTTGCTCGAGGTGGTCCATTTTGGTCGCGCCAATAATGGGGGCGGTAATGTATGGCTTACTCAAAATCCATGCAAGCGCGATCTGTGAGCTGGTCACGCCGCGCGCTTTGGCGACCTCTGCCGCAGACTCGGCGACGGTGAAATCCTCATCGCGGAAATATAGGCTGTTCCCAAACGGGTCGCTGTTCGCGCGAGCGGTCTCTCCGCCTCCGCCGCGTTTGCGGTTTCCTGCGAGGAAGCCGCGCGCCAGCGGACTCCAGGGGATCATCCCGATACCTTGATCGATGCATAGCGGAATCATCTCCCGTTCCTCTTCACGATAGACCAGGTTGTAGTGGTTTTGCATCGAGACGAACTTCGCCCAGCCGTGCGTTTCTGATGTGTGCAACGCCCTGGCGAACTGCCAGGCGAACATGGACGAGGCGCCGATGTAGCGCGCTTTGCCGGCACGCACAACATCGTTCAACGCCTCGAGTGTTTCTTCGATGGGCGTTTCATAATCCCAGCGATGGATCTGGTACAGGTCTACGTAGTCCATTTGAAGCCGCTGCAGCGATTTGTCGATGGAATCGAGGATATGCTTTCTCGAAAGTCCGCGATCGTTGACGTCATCACTCATTTGCCCGTTGACTTTGGTGGCGAGGATGACATTTTCCCGTTTTACACCGAGGTCCTTAAACAACCTGCCTGTGATGCGTTCGCTTTCCCCTGTGGAGTACACATCGGCGGTATCAAAGAAATTGATCCCTGCCTCTAAGGCACGTTTGACGAATGGCTTGGACTCGTCGCCTTCCAGGACCCAGGCGCGCCACTCCTTGGACCCGTAACTCATCATGCCCAGGCACAGGCGCGAGACTTTCATTCCGGTCTTGCCGAGATTTACATATTGCATCGTTTCTCCTTCTCATACGTTCTTCGCCGGGATGGCGGCCGGAGCAACACCTATAATTTTGCTTCCATCTCGCCAATGACTTCTTCCATCAGGTCTACCGCTTCTTTCAACGTTTGCGCATCAAATGCGAACTTTGCGCCGGCTGTAGTAAACAACTGTGGCAAGGGGACTGTGGCACCGAGAGCCAGCGCTTTGCGGTAATCCGCAACCGCTTTGCGCTGATCTTTGCGAGAGTTCGCCCAGACCTGCACCGCGCCTAATTGCGCGAGCCCGTATTCGATGTAATAAAACGGACTGTCGAATATATGGGACTGGCGATGCCAGTAGGTCTTCTTCGCATCTTCTAGGCCAAAGTAATCGATACCAATCATAAAGCGGTCCCAGAAAACTGCCCAAGTCTCTTCACAGGTGCGTGCATCTGAGCTTTCTTGAGGATGCTCGTACACCCAGTGCTGAAACGCATCGACCAGGGCCATATAGGGCCAGAACGTAATAATTTCTTCCAGGTGTGTGATCAGCGCACGTGCTCCTTCGCGTTCCGTATAGAAACCGCCATTTTTCTTTGTATTGTAAGGAAAGGCAATCAATTCCATGCCCATGGAAGCAACTTCCGCAAACTCGGCAGGCAAATAGATCTCACCACGCTGGTAAAAATTTACATGCGCTCGCTCAAACTCATGGAAGGCATGACCGCCTTCATGCAAGATCGTCTGCACATCCAACGACGTTCCTATCGCATTCATAAAGACAAACGGGCGATGGACAACATGCAAGCCGAGGCTGTATGCACCCGGTGCTTTATTTTTACGGCTTTCAAGATCTAATAGATCTTCCTGCATCATAGTCTGGAAATAGTCCGCAAATTTTGGATCCACCTGTTGAAAGACGGCAAAAGATCGAGACTTAAATTCATCCATGGTCTCGTAGGGCTTGATTGGAGTCGTGCCCAACGGATCTACATAAACATCCCAGGGACGGAATGTATCGATGCCGAGGCGCGCCCTGCGCCGTTCGTAAACGCGTTGTGCAGCTGGAACAACAACCTCTTCGATCGCAGAATGGAAGGACTTACAATCCTCTGGAGAGTAGTCAAAGCGAAATTTTTGTTTCCAGGTATATGCCCGGTAATCCGGCATACTGGCATTCTCCGCGATCTTTGTGCGGACGCGCATGAACTGTTCCCATAGTTCGTTGAGAGCTTGTCTTTCATTAAGTTTAGAAGCCTCTCTCAATTCCCATGCACGCTGGCGAACCGAGCGATCCGTCTCATACAAAAGTGCCCACATTTGCCAGAAGGTTCGCTCTTCCCCCTCCCATAGGACTGTAAGCGAACCGATGACCTTGTTATACTCGGTCACCAGCTTCTGTTCTTCCGCCAGCAATGGCAGATTTTCTTCTGTGAAAATCTCTACCTCGGCGCGCATCCGGCGCAGGGCCGTCTCAAAGCTTTCTGGTGAAAGACCGCTGACAAGGAGCTTGTCCTTCAGCTTCTGCTCCGCGGTCTTGACTGCAGGTTGTATCGTTTCGATATAGGCATTAAACGCTTCTTCGGATGCCGGGTTTGCTGTATCCACAGTCGTCGCGATGTAAAGCCGCCAGTACTGTTCATCGGCAGTTTCCGCAACTCTGGACCAGTCCGCGAGCCAGGCTTCTATGTTTTCATGGTTCAACAGGCGCGATTCAAGTTCCTGATAAAAAGGTTCGTAATCGCTCCAGGTGAGCGCCAGGATGGCCTCCGCGTTTGTAGGGAGGGTGCGTGATTCCATGGAATTCTCCTGTACATGAAAAAGTCGAAGACGCCATTAAGCTGTCTTCGACTTTATTTTACAACAGTCAAATTGGCTAATGAAGCTGCGAGTCTTTTGATCCCAACCGACTCAAATACTACATCCACAATTTCATCGTCATCCTGGATGCGGCTGTCGAGGACAATCCCCTCTCCCCAGACCTGATGTCGCACGTGAGTCCCGGCGCGGAAATTGGATTCCACAACAGAAGCAGACTCCGGTCTGGAACGAGCCGCCCAGAGCGTCTCAGGCATGCGCCCCTGGATGGAACGTCCGGTTCGTGATCTCCCGATCAGTAAGTCGGCAGGTACATCGTCCAGGAAGCGCGAAGGGTACGTTTCTTCCGCAGAGCCGCGTCCGCCGCGCTGGATGGCGCGGGTTAGATAGAGCTTGTCTTTGGCGCGCGTGATCCCTACATAGAAAAGACGGCGCTCCTCTTCCATCCCCTCCGGTTCGTCGAATGAGCGGCTGTGTGGCAGAATACCATCGTCCAGGCCGACGATGAGGACCGCGCCGAACTCGAGCCCTTTGGCGGCGTGGAGGGT
>DATFHE010000136.1:0-5921 GCA_035248745.1 Anaerolineales bacterium
TGACACATGGCAGATCCGGATATTTTTTCTGCAGGGAAAGCACAAGGCTGATTCCGTTCTGGTAGGGAAGGGAAACGTCTACGAGAACCAGGTCAACAACGATGTTTGGAAGTTGAGCGAGCGCCTCCTCCGCCGATTGTGCGACCGCTACAACGTTTAGATGACCCCTCTCGCGCAGCACCCGTAAGAGGGCTTGGGCAAAAATATCGTGATCTTCCACTAAAAGAATCGAAGTCATAGGTTCGTTTCCACTTTCTCGTAGGGCACCTCAATGATCGCCTCCGTACCATCCCCGGGTTGCGAGGTTACCTTTATTTTGCAGCCTAAAAGGTTGAGACGATCCTGAATAACCATCAGGCCGTGCGCCAGTTTCGAATCGTTCATGATCCGCCTGCTGTCAAAGCCTACCCCATGATCTTTCACGATCACGAGCAATTGGGAGTCAAAGTGATCAAATCGAACCGCGGCTTCCAACGTTCCGGCATGTTTTACGATATTGAAGAGCAGTTCACGAACCGCATAAAACACCAGCACTCGCACCTTCTCGTCGATCTCCGGGGGCATACCGTTCGCTTTGATATCAATTCTCAGACCATATTGCTCGTTCATCTGCGCGGCGAGCCAGATCACCGCCTCGACCAAACCCTCGCCATGCAGAATCGGCGGGCTGAGGTCCACGCTGAGCTGCCGTGTCACTCGAATTGCTTCTGCCAGCCACTCCTCCAGTTGGGGGAAATCTGCCTGAAACGCGTGGAGATCATTTTTATTGTAGGCGTCTCGCAGGAAAGACATGTGCATCTGTACCGCGAAGAGTCGCTGTTGCAAATCGTCATGCAGGATGAGAGAAAGTCTGTGCCGTTCTGCCTGTTGCGTTCCGGTGAGCTCGGCAGCCAGCGAGCGGATCTTCTGCTCCGCATGCACGCGTTCGGTGATGTCTATGAAGGTTGTGATCAGTGAATCTGTCCCATCAAGATTTAGATATTGAAAGGAAGCCAAGATCGTTCTTGTTCCGCCGGATGGATACTGGATCTGGAACTCCATATTTCGGATTGTGCCATCTTTTTGAAGCTGCGTTCTCAGATTTTCCTGTTCGTAGTCTTCCAACCCCAGTCCGAAGCTAAACTCGCTTGCGTCGTGTCCGATCACATCGCTGCTTTGTCTCTGGAAATAGTTAAGAAATTCAGTGTTCGCATACAAGAAGGTTAGATCTTCCTGACGTATAAGCGCCGTGGGTATGGGGTTGGTGTCGAAGAGAACATAGAACAGATCACGGGCACGCGCAATTTTTTGGTTTGCCTGCTGCATTTCCTCAATGCGGGTAAGTTCACTCTGCTCCAACGTAGAGCTCAGTTTTACCCGCTGTTGTACCTCTTCTTTCAGGCGCGTAATCTCCACAAAGGTAAAGATCACGCCTTCGATTCGATCTTCCAGTGTGCGGTAGGGCCGCATGCGCAGCAAAAACCATCCGCCGTTTTTTCCCTGAACTTCGCGTTCTACTGGTATGAGGGTGCGTAAAACTGTTTCGGCATCCTCAAAAAACTGTGTGTACTGCAGTGTATGTGTAAGATGTTTGATCGGTCGGCCCCTATCGCCGGGCATGATATTAAAGAGCTCACGCATGCCGGGTGTGTAGTGACGGATACGGAAATCACGATCCAGGAAGAGCATGGCAATTTCTGTGGCATTCATAAAGTTTTGCAGATCCGTGTGCGCGCGCGAAACCTCATCGAACTTAATCTTCAACTCGTTATTGACGGTCAGCAGTTCCTCGTTGACGGACTGCAATTCCTCCTTGCTGGTCTCCAGTTCCTCTGTGGCAGATCGGTACTCTTCATTGATCGATTGCAGCTCTTCGTTGGAGGCCTTCAGTTCTTCATTGGAGGTTTCATGTCCTTCAATGCTGTCCTGGAGTTGTTCGCGCAGGTGCCGTACTTCACGTTCCAGTTGTTGTAACAGTACATCTCTGTGAGTTTCATCCTTCTCCTGCGCTGGCTGAAGGGCTGTCACCTCGCTGTCTTCCAGAAAGAACACCAATGCCTGTTTCTCTTGTTTTTTGTCTTTTCCGGCCGCAGCGGTGCGTGGTTGTATGGAAAGGATGACCCTGTGTGCATGCCCGTTGAATTGAACTGGGATGGGCTGAGTGAGAATCGCCTCATCTCTTTCAAAAACCCGCAGGAGCGCGGTGCGCAGCTCCAATTGCAGTTCTGGGCGCACAAGCCTTAGCAGGTCGGTAGTAATGGGCCCGCTAGGCTGGATGAGGTAACGGCCCGCCGTCTCGGAGACGTGCAGAACCATATACTTATCATTGACCAAAACGCTGGGCGGCGCATGCGCTTCCAGGGCTATTGCGTGTTCGTCAGACGCACGCTCAATTTCCGCCGTCGACTGCGGGCGTGGCACTTGTAGTCTGCTGTATGTCTCTGTATAGATAGGAGTTCTGATAGCCAGCGGCAGAACGGGGACATGCAGCCGCCCAGGATACAAAGGCTTGGTCTGGTAGATTCGATGGGTCTTATCTGTCGTCTGAAACAGCTCATGCGTGGCTTCAATGGATTCCGAGCCACCCAGAAAGAGATAGCCGCCGGTTCTTAAGGAGTAATGGAAAACATCGAAAACGGTCGCCTGGATGTCACGCTGCAGGTAGATCAGCAGATTTCGGCATGTAATCAGATCCAGTCGTGAGAAGGGGGCGTCGCGTAGTACGCTGTGATGGGTGAACAGGACCACGTCACGTACTTCGCGGCGCACGCGATAGTGATTTCCTTGCCGTATGAAGAACCGTGCCAGCCGCTCGGGGCTGACGTCTGCCTCAATGGCTGCAGGGTACAGCCCTTCGCGGGCCTGCCGGATAGAATTCTCGTCGAGGTCCGAGGCAAAGATCTGTACACGCGGGTGAGTCTCCAGCTTGTCGAAGGCTTCAAATAGCAATATCGCCAATCCGTAGGCTTCCTCCCCGGTGGAACAGCCAATCGTCCAGGCGCGCACGCTTTCGTTGTTTAATCGTTTACGAATGATCTGGGGGATCACATCCGTTGCCAGCTTCTCCCACGATTCGCGGTCTCGAAAGAAACTGGTCACACCAATCAGGATATCGTTGAATAACGCCGTTGCTTCCGTGGGATTTTGTCGCAGCGTCTCGAGATAGGTTTCCAGGGTGGAAACGCTATAGATCTGCATCCGCCGCTGGATGCGGCGCAGAATTGTGGCGCGTTTATAGTGGTTGAAGTCATGCCCTGTGCGGGCATGGACGTGGGCAATGATGCGCTGCATCAATTCGAGTTGCTGTTCAGTGAGTTCCTCTGCATTAGACGGCAGAGGCGGAGTGAACCTGGTAAATTGCACCAGCTTCTCCGCAAGTTCCTTTACAGGGAGCACTACATCTGCCAGATTGGTGGCGATCGCCGCGCGCGGCATACTATCGTACTCCGCCTCGTCGGGCTGCTGGACCATGAGCAGTCCACCCTCTTCCTTGATTGCCTTGACGCCTACCGCGCCATCTGTTCCTCCGCCCGAAAGGATGATTCCTACCGAATTAGGATGCCCGCGCGCCAGGCTGCGGAAGAAATAATCAATTGGCGCGCGCTGCCCGCGCGGTTCCTTGAATTCGGTGATATCAATGTGACTGTCTTGCATTACCAGTTCCCGGTTTGGAGGAATCACATACACATGATCCCGTTCTGCGGGGACCAAACCGGTTACCTGCTGTACGGGCATGTGCGTATATCTTTGTAACAGCTCAGCCAGGAAGCTCTCGTGTTCCGGGTGCAGGTGGGTGATGACGACATACGCCATGCCAGTATTGCCTGGCAGGGCTTCAAAGAATTGCTGTAATGCTTTCAGTCCGCCCGCAGACGCGCCAATACCAACGATGGTAATTTCATCGTTCCGTGATCCGTGAAGGTTTACTTTGTTCGTCTTTCTCGGTTTGCGTTGGGCGGCGGGGGGGGATTGCTGGGATTTTTTGTTGTTGCTTTTAGAAGCCATGTACACTAAATGGTTACTTCTTTCTGGTGAATGATGTAACCTGCATGCTTATTATAATACACCTGATGCCCACGAGCCGTGCATTCGAAGCGTTATTGCGCGTCATGCAGTAGAGGTCTCTCGCGCCCTATCGCAGAAGCGGAGGGGCGGTGGCTGTGATATACTGACCCGACCGTCACAGGGTTTGGTGTATCTCTTTTTGAGGTCGTCTCAAGCCTGACTTATCAGACGCCCGCCCCCGGCTGGTGTAACGATTAGGAGAAAAATGGAATCCAAATTATATGTCGGAAATCTATCATATTCCACCACAGAAGACGACTTACGAACCCTGTTCTTTCAGGCAGGCACGGTTGCATCGGTGGCTCTCATCAAGGATAGAGACAGTGGTCAATCGAAGGGCTTTGCCTTTGTCGAGATGAGCAATCAGTCTGAAGCGCAGAAAGCCATTAGCATGTTCAACGGGTTCAATGTGGGCGATCGAGAAATGCGGGTCAGCCTGGCTCGGCCGCGCGAAGAACGCGGCGGCTTCATGAACCGCGGCAGTGGGCACCCGCGCCGACCCCCGCAACGCGGCGGCAACAAACGCTATTAATCGCAACCTCAATTCATTCAACCTCCCTGATCTCCCGGTCAGGGAGGTTTTGTTCATTATTAATTGCATATTTGTCAGTTTTCATTAACTCAGTTCTTATACAGGGTTACAGATAGGACGGGTATAATAGTCTTGCATCGTTGATCCACCTCACGAAGGGGCGAAACTTTCACGCTGGAACGGGGTTTGGATGCTATGCAACAACAAGGAGTAATAAAATGATCGGTGAGAAAGCAAAAGTATCTTTTTTTGAGCGCCCTAACGTGGAAATGGGCGTAGTTGATGTTGGGCAAAGCATTCCTTTTGGAATCGAGCGTGTCACCAATTCCTCTGTGGGGATTGGCGGTGTATATGGTACATGGGGGGACAGTTACGATAATGAAACTCTTCCCTCGTTTTTAGAGAAGCGCCTGGGACGACCCCTATCGCCAGATGAAAAGCTGAATTTGTCGGACTTAGGTTTTCTCAATCGCCATCATCTACCCCTGAACCTGACTCCCGAACAGCACAGCCAGCTCGAAATCGAGATCGGCACGCGCTTCCTGAGTGAGGCGATTAAAGCCTGCAACTGGCAGCCCTCTGAGGTGGAAGCCGTGCTCATCGGCATGAGCGCTCCCATCTCGGAAGACTATCTCAATCAGATTACGCGAGCTGCCGGAATTCCCGAGAGTGCCTTAAAAGTATCCATCCACAAGGCTTGCGACGGCTCTACCAGCAGCCTGCACCTCGCTCTCAACCCCGAACTTCCGGAAAACAAACAACTTGACCAGAATATCGCTGAATCCCTGTACGGCAAGAAGGTCCTGGTCGGTGGTATTGAGGGCTTGAGCCGCTTTATCATTTCCTCGCATGACCCGATTGCCTTGCAGATGTTTGGCAACGCGGCAGGAATCATGGGCGTGATCCCTGGCCAGACGATGAAATTCCTGGCTGGCAAGTCGCGCGAACTCTTCGATGACGAAGGCGTACTACAGGTCGCCATGTATTATCCGCATTCCCGTATGAAACTGGATGGTACTACCAACGTGGATGTGACCGAGCCGCTGGCGCACAATATCCGTGTAGCAGGCTTGATGCATGAGCCGGAGGATGGATCCTCGATTGCCATGGCAGGACCTATGGGCATGGTCAAGCTGTTCGTGCGCACCGGCGTGCAGGTGGTGCGGGATGTTTACTCCGCTTATCAGGCAAAGCTGGATGATCTAGGTATTGCTGGCAAGTCACTGGCAGTTGCGATTGTCCACCACGCCAATTACAAGATCAATAAACTTAAAGAGAAGCATTTGCAGAACGAGGGAATCGTCCTGCCGATGCCTTGGCTCCTGAGTGAGTTTGGCAACGTCAG
>DATFHE010000137.1:0-5767 GCA_035248745.1 Anaerolineales bacterium
TCTTACGCTATCCGCCCTCGGGCGAAGACGCAGATGGGAGACAGCTGCCGGACCTCGGTCCCGGTATACGCGTTGGGAAGAATGCCTATTGGGGCTCATTTGGGAAAGACCCGGACTGGCAGGAAAAACTACTGGACGTCCTGGACCGATTACTAAAAGAATAGAAAGAGCGGGTTCCATACAAATGGAACCCGCTCGCTTGTTATTTGATGCTTATCTGGATCAGATTACCTCAACTTATACACCCGAACATAGTCGAACTCAGCAACAAAGCCTGAGCCGCCCATGGACACCAATCCAATCGAGGCATCCGTGCCAAGATCGTGGGTCCATGTACCGCCGCGCACCCAGTTGACACCATCCAGGCTGGTGTAGGCGGTGTAGTGTTCGTCGCCTGCGTGAGTTTGTTTCACAATGCGCAGATATACCCACTCTCCAGGCGGACCGACTACAGTGTTACCATAGCGGGGATATCCGTCTGGCACGGGGAATTCTTCCTTGGCAAATTCCGTCTGGCGCGTCTCCCAGATGGAGACTTCTACCAGCTTGATAAAGTTGTCATCATCTGCATAGATCACCAAACCGGCTTGCACGTAATTGAAACAACAGCCCTCTGCCGGCAGGTTCAATCTCAAGCGCGTTTCGACAACATAGTTACCCTGCGGCGCAGACTCAAGGAGAACCGAGGCATTGTTGCTATCTACAAACAAATCAGCTGCCTGGGTATCGAAATTAAACGAATCTACGTCAACCGAGTACGTGCCAGCCGCGGGCTCGCGCACCCAACTCCATTGTTCTTCTAATGTACCATTGAATTCATCCGAGAGCGGTTCGATGAGCTTGCCCAATCCATCAGGTTTTGGTGTCTTGGTCCGGTAGTTTGTCTTTGTGCCAGGCTGAGCTGCAGGCGCGTGCACAGGGTTGTCCGACGCCCCGAAACCGCCGCGTACCGTTGGCCAGCCGTTGATCCAATCGATTGGGTCCAGTAACACAGGGCGCTTGGTAAAGCCGACTGCGCCTTCAAAATAAGGATCGTTCTGATCGACGGCGTGATAGACCGTCCACCATTGACCGTCAAAATCCTGGAAGACAGAGTTGTGACCAAGCCCGACCCAGCGATTGCCATTCATGGTAAGGAAGGGTGTACCGCCCACACGTCCTGAAAGGAGTGAGACACCTTCACGATCAACATAGGGACCAAGAACATCTTCGGAACGGCCGACGAAAACGCTGTAACCGGTCAATGGGCCATTACAGCAATTCGTCGCAGAGACGAAAAGGTACCAGTAGCCATCACGATAGACGAGTTCGGGGCCCTCGTAGCGGTTAGGGATGGTGATTTGAACTTGCGTGGAGGCATCGGATTGCAACCCATCGTCACTCAATTCGCGTGCAGCGATCCCGCCATAGTAACTGCCGAAGAAGATATATTTTTGTCCATTATCCTCCACTACCTCGGGATCGAACGTCCAGAAGAAATTACAGCCGGGCCCGTTGCGCCGTGGCTCTACAACCACGCCTTGATCCTCCCATGGTCCCAGCGGATTCTCACTGGTGGCTACGCCGATGGCACTATCTCCATTGCAACCTGGTTCCCCACTGACGCTGTCGGCAACATCAGGTACGGTGTAATACAAATAATACAGACCGTCAAAGAAGTCGATTTCAGGTGCCCACATCCCAGATGTCGGATCGAGCCAATCCGGGCGCGTCGTGAAGGCATCTCCCACGTATTCCCAGTTGACCAGATCGGTCGAACGCAGCATTGGGATGAGGTGAAAATTAAAGTTGTCCCCTGTTTTATCTTCATCATTGAGTGGATCCGTGGTGCAATACATGTACCAGTAACTATCCGCTTCACTGTAAATGATTGAGGGGTCGGCGCAGCTTTCGACCATGCCGTCATTTGGAATTTGAATGGGTAAGGGGTTTGTATATGTACCCTGTTTCGCAGCGACTGTAACCGTATTCTCCGCGGCCAGGGCCGGACTGCTAAAAAGCATGATGATGGCAAGAATGCCTATCCATTTGATGAGTCTGGTTTTCACAGGTTATTCTCCTTGGCATAAATAATTGCGACCTATTGCGAGAGGCTTCAATGCTGGATCGTCTGTGATGTGAAAGCATATAAGCTGGCTTTGTTCCGGAGATCCTCCTTCCTGATTGTGACCAATTCTTGGAATTTGCGTGTGCGAATTCTACGCCAGCAAATAGAAAAAAGCAATTGACTTCTCAAAGGGAAAGGTTACACTTTTTCGTAAACGAAAAGAAGTCTCATGTATAATCCCCCTGCCCAGTAATATGCAAATTATATATTCCTATCGAGGAGGTGCGCCGGACAAACGTGTGGGGCTGGCTTGCACAAACAATCATCGTTATTGTCTTTGCATAACATAGAGGAGATTTACAATGAAGAAATCTGTTCGCTTGTTCTCGATTGTCTTGATACTCTCAATGCTTCTCGTGCCGACTTCCGTATCTGCTGGAAAAGCTGACCCGCCAGGGCAACTTGTTCAGCTCCAGTTGCTGGCATTCAATGATTATCACGGGTATCTCGAGTCGGGAGGGAATCCGGGACCCGGAACCATAGGTGCCGACGCCGCTGGTGGGGGAGAGTTCCTCTCCACCAAGTTGAGCCAGTTGCGCCAGGGCAAGAAGTATAGTTTCACCGTTGCCGCGGGTGACCTCATCGGTGGTTCACCGTTCCTCTCCGGGCTCTTCCATGATGAGCCTTCGGTCGAGTCGCTTAATGCAATGAAGGTCGACGTTTCCAGCGTCGGCAATCACGAGTTCGATGAAGGTGTCGCCGAGCTGCTCCGCATGCAGAACGGTGGTTGTCATCCCGTGGATGGTTGTTACTTCCCGAATGCTCCGTATGCGGGCGCTAATTTCCAGTGGCTTGCGGCAAATGTAGTCAACAATGAAACAGAGGAAACTGCGCTGCCGCCCTACTGGATCAAAAATATCGAGAGCGTGAAGGTTGCTTTCATCGGTATGACACTCGAAGACACCGATACCCTCGTTGCCCAGGCGGGGATCGAAGGCTGGAGCTTCCTCGACGAAGCCGAGACAGCGAACGCTCTTGTGCCTGAGCTGCAAAGCCAGGGCGTCCAGGCTATTATCGTTTTGTTGCACGAGGGTGGTTCACAAACACCGCCGTCAAGCCCGGTCAATACTTGTGTCGGTATCAGCGGTCCGATCGTTGACATTAACAGTGCACTGGACCCCGCGATCGATGTGGTGATCACGGGTCACACGCACCTGCCCTATAATTGTCTGCTCCCGGATCCAGCCGGCAACCCCAGAATGGTGACTAGCGCCTTCTCGTTTGGGCGCGTGGTGTCCGAGTTTAATCTTGTGATCGACAAGCGTACCAAGGATGTGCGGCGTGACCTCAGTACTGCAGTCAATCATCCTGTCATCCAGTCTCAGCTCACGCGTGACCCGGCAATCACCGCTATTATTAATAAGTGGAAGGTGCTTTCCGATCCGCTTGGCAGCCAGGAAGTCGGCAGGATCACAGGCGATATCAAGCGGGCCTTCGTCGGCTCTTCGGAGGATCGAGGTTCTGAGTCAAACGCCGGTAACCTGATCGCGGACGCGCAGCTCTGGGCAACCCTGGTGAATGGGGCACAGATCGCTTTCATGAATCCCGGCGGCATCCGTTCTGACCTGAATTACGCGAAGTCGGGCAACGAAGCAGTGGACGGAATTGTCACGTATGCCGAGGCGTTCACTTTCCAGCCATTCAGCAACATTTTGCAGACGATCCCGATGACGGGGGCACAGATCATCGACGTTCTCGAGCAGCAGTGCCAGCCAGCCGGGGTGAGCCGTCCGTTCCTGCACCTTGGCGTGTCGACCGGCTTCACCTACGATCTCACCAAAACCTTTGGTCCTGTGGATCACGACAATAACCCCAGTACCGCTCCGGTCAACTCGTGCACATCGATCTCCGTGACTAACGTGAAGCTAAATGGTGCGGATCTTGACCCGAACGCCACTTATATTGTCACGATTAACAGCTTCCTCGCGGACGGTGGCGATAACTTCACAGTATTCCGCCAGGTGGACCCGGCGCTGCGCGTCGGCGGCGGTATTGATCTGGACGCACTTATTGAGTACATGGACCAGGGCACCATCAACCCACCAGGTACAAACCGGGTAAACGAGCTGCCCTGAGCGATCTCGTTCCGGCACCTATAAGCATAACGTAATCAAAACGCAGGGCTGTTATCAGCCCTGCGTTTTGATTTTCACCTCTGTAGTTTCACTGCTCGTGTGGCAATATAGCTTGGATGATACTTATGTAACGGTGATTCGAGCATGTAATCTTCGTACATATCTGTGATTACGAAGCCCGCCTCACACTGGCCGCCAAGCAAGTCGGTGAGACTGTGACCGAACTCAACGGGCAACCCCTTTTCGATCAGTTCATCCAGATCTTCTTTGGGGATACTTGTTAAATCGGAATAGGGGATGGAATGTGTCACTTCCAGGGTGCCTTCGTCTGCTTTGTAAAGATCGAAGATGTAGTGAACCGGATTCATCGAGCCGGTCATTAAGATCCCACCCGGACGGAGAACTCGGGAACATTCCTTCCAGACTGCGCGCACATCGGGCATAAAAACCGTTGAGCAGGGATTGAAGACGAGGTCAAACCTTTCGCTGTCGAACATGGAAAGATTAATAGCATCTCCCTCCACAGTGCGCAGGGAGAGCGATTCCCTTTCCGCGACGAGCTGGTCCTGTTTCAACTGGGCGGGAGAGTTGTCGAAGACGGTCACGTTTGCACCGGCTGCCGCGAGGATAGGTCCCTGCTGCCCGCCTCCCGAGGCGAGACATAAGACGTCTGCGTCACTCAGCGGAGGAAACCATTTTTGTGGGACGGGGATATTTTCTGTCAGCAGGATAGAAAACTCTCCCTGTCTTGCTTTCGCAATCACCTCCGGGCTGACGGGTTGCGTCCAGCGATTTGCACCACCTTCCACTTCACGGTTCCATGCTTCACGATTGTAAGATCGAATATCCATCCATTCTCCGTAAGGCAGGATGGTACCCTGCCTCTGATTAATTGGTGGGACACTTGACGCATCCGGCTCTGCTTAAATTGTACAAGGAGATACGTTTGTCGAAAAGGGGCGACTTAAAACGTTTGGGACAGGCCTGCGTATGACCTGTCCCAGAGTGAGGAGAAGCTCTCGGTGAATCTAGTCTGCCGCGGCGGGTTCAGCGGTTGGAACGGTGGATGGACGTGCCTTGTTGAGAACCATAAAGCCCGCGGTTGCCAGAAGCCCGACAATGCCGCAAAATACCCATAGCAACGAAGGGTTTGAACTATCCAGGATCAGCCCGGCGAAGTATGGACCGACTGTAAAGGAGATACTCCACGAGAGACCAGATACTGCCATGTAGCGACCGCGCATATCTTCCGGGGCGAAGCTCGCTACGAGCGACTGCTGGAAAGGGGAGACAACCATTTCGCCGATTGTGATGACGAGCATGGCAACCACAAAGAGTCCAAAGGTGGGTACGAACCCGTACATGGCGAACCCGGCTGCGTAGAGCAGGGAACCCACTGCCATCATCAACATGGGTCTGTATTTTTCGAGCCGCCGCGTCACCCAGAACTGAAATAGCACGACGATAATGGCGTTGATGCTTAGCAGCCAGCCGAAGCCAGCTTCTGGCAGGCTGTGCTGGTCGCGCAGATACACGCCGAGCGTGGAGTTCATGTTCATGTAAACCAGAGTCATCATCACGGTCA
>DATFHE010000138.1:0-4628 GCA_035248745.1 Anaerolineales bacterium
CAACCAGGCGCGCGGGTCGAATTTCTGGATCAGGGAATTTTCGCGTTTACGATATTTCCAGGCAACTAACATATAGATTCCATGTCATTGCGAAGAGCCCAGCAGAGCGAGGCGGCAATCTCCGTATAAATTAGAGGTTGCTCCGCCGCGAAGGACGCTCCTCGCAATGACGTTTTTTTATCTACCCGACTGTCGCTGGACGGATGCGTAGGCAGTGACGAGCAAGGGTACGAGGATCGCGGCGAAGATCAGGTTGGGTCCAGCCGCGGGCAGGAACTGTCCAACGATCGTGGCAGGCAGAGTAAGCCCATTGATCCAGATATCCGACAGGGAAGCAAAGAGCAATCCCAGGATGTTAGCAAGCATGGCCCAGGTGACTGCAGTGGCAATATTCTCATTCGAGCCGAAGAAGTAGCGCACTCCCAGGATGAGTAGGAAACCGACAATAATGGCAATACCCGCAAAAGGTGAAATGGGGGCATCACCGAAGATATTATTCTCAGGATCGAAGAATAGCATGTTTGCCTGATTACGGTTCAAGAAGTACAAGAGAGCTGTCAGGAGAGCCAGGATACCGCCGACCCACAGAACCGTGTTCATGCTCTGCTTGCGATCACGAAAGAGCATCCACAACCCGGAGATAAAACCGATCAAGCCATTGCCGATGCTCCATTGTGGCGAAAGGCCAAAGCCGGTGAGGGCGTCGCCGAACATATTGCCCACCGCACCGGTAAAGAAGCCAACCACAGGACCAAACGCATACCCGAAAAACATCGGGATCGCGATGGCGGGGCGTAATGCCACCTGGCTCACAGAAGGCACAACAAACACAGTTCCGTTGAACAGCCAGGAGAAGACCGCGTAAAGCGCTGCGCCGATCGCCATCCACACCACCTGGCGGGTGCCCACTTCCCAAATCGGATGCTCCCGCGTAGCGTAGTACACAGCAAACGCGATCAACAGACCAACGATGACGAATACAAAGCGGATCACAACGGTGGCTTGATCCACTGAGAAATTGAGGGTGGCGCCTTCCTGCGGCTCACGCGCGCCCAGTACGAACATCACGAGCGCAAAAAAGAGCAGGACAACTCCCAAGGAAATTAGAACATTCGTAAGCGACTTATTCATTTTCTTCTCCTCTGAAACTTAGATATGCGCCAATGCTTCCGCCCGCATGAAACGACCAGTCTTGTCAAATCGCTTGAGATTGAGATCCAGCAGCGAGGTCGGAATGAGGCGGTTGGCTCTGAGTCGGTCAAAATCGCGTAAGACGTCCTGCGGTGTTCCATCGGCAACAAGCTTCCCATCGGCGATCATCAAAATACGGTTGGCGTAGATGACTGCCAGATCCACATCATGCGTGATGAACAGGATGGCTTCGAAGCCGGGCATCTGCAAAATGGCGTCCATGAAGTTCATGTAGTTCTGATAGTCCTGTCCGGCCGTCGGCTCATCCATGATAAGGATCCGTGAGCGCATTGCCAGGATGGCTGCAATACTTACGCGCTTTTGCTGGCCAAACGAAAGTGCCAGCGGCGGGTCGTTCTCTTTATCAGCAAGGTTGACGGTTTGCAGCGATTCTCTCACCTCCGTTACAATTTGTTCCTGTGAATGTTTTAGATTGAAGGGACCGAAGGAAAGCTCCTCACGTACCGTCGGAGCGAACAGCATATGACTGGGGCTTTGGAACACATACCCCAGCGTCCCTGCAATTTCCGCTACACTTGCCTGACGTGTATCTCGTCCATTCACAAGAACACGACCAGACTTCGGTTTCAACAAACCGATGGCGTGTTTTACAAACGTGGTTTTGCCCGCCCCATTGGGGCCCAGCACTGCGATCACATCCCCGCGCTTGATCTCGAGGTTGATGCCGTGCAGGATTTCGCGTTCCGATTCGTAGCCAAACCCTACGTTTTCAAAACGGACCAGGGCATCCTTTTCCTGGCTGTTCTCCACCGCTGTGGGAAGCAGCTTGAGCTCCTCGGGAACAGGATCTGCTTTGGCACGTTCGACGATATCCTCTGCCGGTAATTTCACTTCTC
Organism: Anaerolineales bacterium; assembly: GCA_035248745.1. Classification (GTDB taxonomy): domain Bacteria; phylum Chloroflexota; class Anaerolineae; order Anaerolineales; family Villigracilaceae; genus Defluviilinea. The sequence goes on from DATFHE010000138.1 coordinate 2,049, forward strand.
GGTAATTCACTACCTTAGATAACCCCGAAAGATTTCCCAGGTAACGGATTTCTCCTTCACTCATGAACATGACGCGCTCCGGCTGGATGCGCATGACATCTTCCACGCGGTGTTCCACCAGCAGCACGGTCATACCTTCATCGGCAAGCTGACGCACCGTATCCAGCGTATCCTGGGCGCTGGCAGGGTCAAGGCTTGCCAGCGGTTCATCAAGTAGCAGGATAGAAGGTCGCATGGCGAGGATACCTGCCAGAGCCACCTTTTGCTTTTCTCCGCCCGAAAGATGAAATGTCTCTCGATCTTGTAAATGTGGGATCTTTAGAAAGTTGAGCGCTTCCTCCACACGCTGGAAAATCTCTTCGCGCGGCAAGCCTAAATTTTCTAACCCGAAGGCGACCTCGTTCCTGACTTTGGTGCCGAGAATCTGACGTTCCGGGTCTTGCAGCACCGTGCCAATTTGCTGTGAAATTCGTGCAAGTGTCCAGTCTTTCACTTCCTCACCGTTCACCAAAATCTGTCCACTGATTTCCCCTTTGTAAGAACGCGGGATCAGCCCGTTGATACAGCGGATCAACGTGGTTTTTCCACAGCCGCTCGCCCCCGCAATTAAAAGAATCTCGCCAAGGTTAGCTTCGAAGGATAGGTTTCGAATAGCAGCTCCCTGACGATCACGATAGCGGAAAGATAGATTTTCAATTATCAGCGGGGAATCAGGCATCGTGTTTTCCTGGTAGAATGAAATCCGGCAAATTATATAACAGATTTATCTCCTGGACGTGCAGATGAACTCTAACTCTAACGAGTTAAGGAGTTTCCCGCAATTTGTGTTCATATATAATAAAGCAAACAGAACGGGTGCTGTACCCTCTAACAAAAAGTAACTTTAGAAGGAAGAGGAAACGAGCGAAAGACTTCCCAGGGCGAACCTATTATGTTCGCGAACAACCATCACGATGATGGTCACATCGCGGTATGGCTGCCGCTACCGTAAGGCGAACCCCGAAACGTACTTCAAACCACCTTATGTCGGGACGCGCGGCTGGGTCGGCATCGAATTGGATCAAATCAGCGACAAAGATCTGACATTCCACATTCAGACAGCTTGGGAACTCATTGCGCCAAAACAGTTATTATCTCATGTCAAATCGATGAAGCAATTCCCAGACTCAATGCAACCGCGCAGCAGGAATTAAGTCAATACAGCTAGATCCATGTAAAGGACAACTCTATATTCTGAATAGAACAAAGACAAAAGTCTCCGCAATTTTCTTGCGGAGACTTTGATTATTGCAGATATTGCGCAAACACTTCTTCAAATTCCTGTTCCGAGGTATATCCCACCCATTTCTGCAGAACATTTCCTCCTGCATCCAGCAGATAGACCTCAGGCTGGTAATAAAAACCGAGTGCCTTCTGGAAATCAAACGTACGAGGATCATCTGCATCGAGATACGTAAACTTGATCCTGCCAAAATATTCTGCTTCGAGCCCATGAACCATGGGCGCCATGGCACGGCAGGTACTTCAGGTAAAGCGGAAGAATTCCACGAATTGCAACCCGTCAGATGCTAGGCTGACGCTGGCAGGGTCGGTGGCGTGGAGTTCGGGTCCGCGTGAGGTGGCGAGGGGAAGGGCAGTTGCTTCTTCGCTGGGAGCAATTTGAGTCGTGGAGCCAGGCATAGCAGCGCCGAGGGTTGCGGTGGCGAGAGCAACAGCTGGCGGCTCAGTTACTAGCGGGAAATTCGTGGAAGACGCTCCCGGCGCACACGCTGCCAGTAAAGTTACAAGCAGGACGAAAATGAATAGTTTTTTTATCATATCCTGTATGCACTGTTATAGCATAAAATCCTTAAGTAAATATTACAAAGCCAAAACCTGCTCGTCTTTGACGTTCGTGAAATCCTACGCTATACTGTATTTAGATCGTTAGTTATCGAGTTGGATAGTCAAGCAGTCCTTCTCTATCCAACTACAAGAGTACCAAATTATCCAACGAAATAGAGGAGGCTGTATGGCTGATTTTAAGCTGACCTATTCCACGATGTTCAACCCTCCGGAAGAACTGCACAAAGGCTTCGACAAGGCAGTTGCCAAGCTCAAGACCAACCTCGGCAGGGAATATGGGATGATCATCGACGGCAAGGATGTCTTTGCCGAGCAGAAGTTTGAAGATCGTTCTCCTGTCAACACGGATTGGGTCCTGGCGACCCTGCAGAAAGGGAATGCCACGCATGCGAATATGGCAATCGAAGCGGCTCGTAAAGCGTTCCCCCACTGGAGCCGCACACCCTGGAAAAAGCGCGTCCAGCTGGTGCGCAAGGCGTGTTCGATCATCGAGAAACGAATTTTCGAGCTCGGGGCGGCAATGGCACTGGAGGTCGGCAAGAACCGCATGGAGTCGCTAGGTGACGTGCAGGAGACAGCCGACCTTATGTATTACTCCGCCCAGATGATGGAAGAGAACGACGGTTTTATCAAGCCGATGGGCAAAGATCCGCTCGCTGGCTTTGACTCCACCAACGTTTCGGTCCTGCGTCCCTATGGCGTCTGGCTGATCATTAGCCCGTTCAACTTTCCCTT
>DATFHE010000139.1:0-3877 GCA_035248745.1 Anaerolineales bacterium
AGACGTGCTATCCGCCCTCGGCGTCAACCTTGACCTCACGCCAGAGCAGGTCGCGCAGGCGATCGATGAGCTTGGCATTGGCTTCATGTTCGCGCCCAAATTCCACCCGGCGATGAGGTATGCCATCGGTCCTCGCAAGGAGATCGGGCAACGTACCATCTTCAATATTCTTGGGCCGCTCACCAACCCCGCAGGCGCACACATCCAGTTGACGGGGGTCTTTGCCCCGGCGCTCACCGAGCCGCTTGCCAATGTGCTCAACGAGCTTGGGTCAAAGGCAGCCATGGTCATTCATGGGGCAGGCGGCACCGACGAATTGAACACGTGCGGGGTCAATCGCGTCAGCCACCTCAAAGATGGCGCAGTCCGCACGTATGATCTCGACCCGGCAGAATTTGGTTTTGCACCCGCCACGATTCAGGACTTGCGCGGCGGTACGCCAGATGAGTCAGCGGTGATGATGCGGGATCTCTTATCCGGCAAATTGAACGGTGCCCGCCGCGAGTCGGTGCTGCTCAACGTCGCTGGTGCGCTGGCGGCAGAGAGTGGCGATTTCAAGTCTGCGATTGAGGAAGCAACCGCCTCTCTCGATAGCGGAAAGGCTCTCGCCAAGCTGGATGCGCTGGTCCAGTATTCACAGAGTTTTCAAGTCCTTCAATGAGCATCCTGGCTGAGATCCTCGAACACAAAATGACAGAGATTGCTGCGTTCGACACCCGCGCTTTACGTGGTGCCGCCGAGTCTTCTCCTGCCCCCAGAGATTTTCTTGCTGCAGTTTCCCCTTCTCCAATAGGAGATGGGGGGAGGAAAAGTCCCCGACTGATCGCGGAACTCAAACGCGCCTCGCCCTCGAAAGGCGTTCTCGCCCCGCACATCGATCTCTTCCAGGTGGCTGAGATCTACGCCCAAAACGGCGCATCTGCCATAAGCGTATTGACGGATGAAAAATTCTTCAAGGGGAAGCTGGAAACTTTGCATGAACTACGATTCACCCGTAGATCAGAATTGCCCCTGCTGCGGAAGGACTTCATTATCGACGAAGCACAGCTCTATGAGTCGAGAGTCAACGGCGCCGATGCTGTCCTACTCATTGCCGCTGCCCTGACCGATAATCAACGTTTCGCCGGCTTACATGCTCTCGCCCTGGAGCTGGGTTTCACGCCTCTTGTGGAAGTTCACAATGAGACCGAAACAGAGAGAGCACTGAAACTGGAAAACGTCTGCCTGATCGGGATTAACAATCGTAACCTTGCCACGTTTGAGGTGTCACTTGAAGCGACAGAAAGAATACGCCCCATGATCCCTGGTGAAATCACTGTCGTTGCGGAAAGCGGAATTTTTACGGCACAAGACGTCGAGCGATTAGCGAAAGCAAATGTAGATGCAATCCTTGTGGGCGAAGCACTAATCACTGCCACGGATATTGGTGCGAAGGTAAGAGAGCTTTCAGAAAAGAACGTCGTAACGAGCCTGAAAAGTGAAGCAATCTCCTAGAGGCGTTCACTGCGTGGAGTTTGTTTCTTCGCTGCACTACTCCTCGCGATAACATGATACAGAGACTCATGACCAAGATTAAGATCTGCGGAATCAAAACGGTAGACGACGCCCTCGCTGCAATGGACGCCGGTGCAGATCTGATCGGATTCAACTTCTATCCCAGAAGCCCTCGATACATTGACCCCGGTCAGTGCCGAGACATCATGGCGGTGATGCGCAAGTACAGTCATATCGGTTACGTGGGGGTATTTGTCAATGCCTCAGCCGAAGAGGTGCGAGCGACGCTGGGAACCGCTGCCCTGACTCTGGCGCAGCTTCACGGGGATGAAACCTCTCAAATGGTGCAGTCTCTGGATGGAAAAGCCTTCAAAGCGTTTCGGGGTGTTCCACAGAGTCTCGATGGCTTTGCCAGGAATGATGCTCCCGCGTTGCTGGTAGATGCTTCCGTCAAAGGTGTGTACGGTGGGACGGGTGAAACAGCAGATTGGTCTGCCGCGGCAGCGCTGGCACAGCAGTATGCTTTGCTGCTGGCAGGCGGCTTGACGCCGGAGAATGTTGAGTGGGCAGTACAGAGAGTTCGTCCCTGGGGTGTGGATGTTGCTTCCGGTGTGGAGTCTGCTCCGGGAAAGAAAGACCACGCCAAAATGAAAGCATTTGTGCAGGCAGTAAAGAAATCGGTTCTCTAATCTCTACTCTCTAATTATCGAGGAAACGATGCCATTGCTACCCCCAAAATTTGGTCCGTATGGCGGGCAGTTTGTCCCGGAAACCTTAATGCCAGCGTTAATTGAGCTGGAAGAGGCATTTGTCTCGGCGCGGCAGGATACAGAGTTTATCCGTGAGTTCGACCGATTGATGGCTTCCTTTGTGGGGCGTCCCACGCCATTGACGTATGCAAAACGGCTCTCGGAAAAACTGGGTGGCGCGCAAATCTACCTGAAGCGCGAAGACCTGGCGCACACCGGCGCGCATAAGATCAACAATGCCTTAGGGCAGGCGCTCCTGGCAAAGCGGATGGGGAAGACGCGCATCGTCGCGGAGACGGGTGCGGGTCAGCATGGCGTCGCCTCTGCGACGGCTGCCGCGTTGCTTGGAATCGAGTGTGTTGTCTACATGGGCGTTGTGGACATCGCCCGGCAGGAGCCAAACGTCTTCCGCATGAAGCTCCTTGGCGCAGAAGTGCAGCCCGTCACCTCCGGTACACAGACGCTGAAGGATGCCATCAACGAAGCGATCCGTGACTGGGTGACGAATGTACGTGATACACATTATTTGCTGGGCTCCGCGTTGGGTCCTCACCCCTATCCAACCATTGTCCGTGAATTCCAATCGGTCATCGGGCGGGAGGCGCGCGAGCAGATGCTGGCGGATGTGGGACGCCTGCCGGATATGGTGATCGCCTGTGTGGGAGGCGGGTCGAATGCGATCGGTGTCTTCAGTGGTTTTGTGGACGATGAGCAGGTGGAATTGATCGGCGTCGAAGCGGGTGGGAGCGGCATTGAAACAGGCAGGCACGCCGCGCGCTTTGGCGACATCTCGAAAGGGCGTATCGGAGTCATTCACGGCACGCGTACGTATGTTCTGCAGGACGAAGATGGGCAAATTGCTGAGACCCATTCCATCTCTGCTGGTTTAGATTATGCGGCGGTCGGTCCTGAACATGCGCTGATGAGAGATAACGAACGCGCCTTCTACACATCTGCAACGGACGAGGAAGCACTGAGCGCGTTCCAGGTCTTATGCCACACCGAAGGAATTATCCCTGCGCTGGAATCCTCGCACGCTGTGGCGGAAGTCATCAAGCGCGCGCCTGCCATGAAGAAGGATCAGGTAATTTTGGTGAATCTGTCGGGGCGGGGGGACAAGGATTTGAACACAGTGATCAAGGAGTTCGGAGATCGTTTGTAAGTCATTCCGGTTTGGAGATTTTATGGAAACATCTGGACTCAATCACATCATCATGACCGTCAAAGACGTGAAGGTATCGCAGGCATTCTATGGCGACCTGCTCGGCTTTGATGTTGGACCGATAGCCGACGGTTTCTTTTTGAGGACGGGAGGGGTGGCTATCTTTTTCTTTCCCTCGCGTCATCCAATCCCCGATGACCGTTTCAACGAATTCCGTATTGGATTGGATCACTTATCTTTTACCGCTCCGAGTGAAGCCGCGCTACAGGCACTGGCGGAGGAATTACTAGCCGCAGGTGTGGAAACGAAAGGCGTAGAGACGTATCATACTGGTAACCGGTATGTTGCCTTTCGAGACCCTGATAATATCCAGCTGGAATACTGGCTGCCGAAACAATAAAGTCAGGTGAATCATGAATAGAATCGAAGCAGCCTTCAAGAAAAAACCGATCTTCATGCCCTATTTTCCACT
>DATFHE010000140.1:0-4059 GCA_035248745.1 Anaerolineales bacterium
AGCTTGTTTCGAAGATTTTCTATTATCCGTCTTTCTTTGTCCTGGGTACTCTGCGGACTCTGCCCCTGCCTACCCTGATCTCTATGGCTGTGCCTGCGGCGCTTTTGTATGTAAAATATACGCATCCGGTTCGCAGTCTCACGCCCGCAGCGAGCAGCCGCCCTGCGCTCGTGATGCTTCTCGTGTTGGTGCTCGCATATCTATGCATCGCCGCCAGCTTCGCTCCCAGTGTTTACGGCCAGTCCTATCCGGTGCCGCGTGCCCAGTTCTCGGCGCGAGTCGTGATGACTGCTGCTTTAATGACAGAAGGCGCGCTGATGGGGCTTTGGGCTGCCCAGGCCGGCGCAAAATCCGAGCACCCTGCAAGGTGGCGTAATTTTGCAATTGTCCTACTGGCAATCCTTGCGCTGTACCCTCTGCGAACCGCCTGGCGTATGTTTGGTGAGATTCCCGGCTATCGGCAGAGCGCGGCAGTGTGGGATGCGCGCGAAGCGGAAATCCTTGCCATGAAGGCGCAAGGGCAACAGGATCTAGTAGTCCGGTTTTTATCGGAGGTACCAATCCAGGACCTGGGCGACCGTACCGGCTACCGATTGAACCGCTGCGCCGCGGCACTGTATGGAGTGGACTCGATCGTGGCTGTGCCGATGGGTGACCAATAATATGAGTGAGCAAAACCTGACGCCAATCCTGGTGACCGGTGCACATCGTAGCGGGACGACATGGGTGGGGAAAATGCTTGCCGCCGACGGGTGTACTGCCTACATCAGTGAGCCTCTAAATGTTTTACATCGCCCGGGTGTCTTTCGCGCCCGGGTGAAATACTGGTACCAATACATCTGTGAAGAGAATGAGGATGAATATGTTCCAGCCTTTGAGGAGCTGCTGGAATTTGATTACCATCTCTGGGATGAGATCCGCTCGCTTCGTTCGCAGCGCGACCTTCTGCGGATGGGGCGGGACTTCTTCATCTTCTATAATGGGCTGATGCGCGGCCTGCGTCCGCTTTTCAAGGATCCGTTTGCGGTCTTTTCCACAGAATGGTTTGCGAGGCGCTTGCACTGCCAGGTGGTCATCACGGTCCGGCACCCGGCTGCATTTGCCAGCAGCCTGAAACGACTCAACTGGCCCTTTGACTTCGAGGATTTGCTGGCTCAGCCCCTGCTCATGCGTGATCATCTGGAGCCCTATCGGAAGGAGATAGAAGCCGTGCCGCGAGAGGACCTAATTGGGCAGGCGGCGGTGCTCTGGACGTTGATCTACCGCTCGGTCGACCAGACCCGGAAACTGAATCCCAATTTCACTGTTGTCCGACACGAAGACCTGTCCCGTGACCCCATCCCGCTCTACCGCGCATTGTACACAACCCTCGGCCTCGAGTTTACGCCGCGCGTCGAAAAGACCATTTTGAATTCGAGCAATTCTGAGAACCCGCGGGAGCTTTCTCCGAAGGAAGTTCATGACTTTAAACTGAATAGCCGCGCCAGTGTGGACAATTGGAAAAAACGATTGACCGCAAAAGAAACCGAGCGCGTCCGTAAAATTACGGACGAGGTTTCCAAACTCTATTATTCCGATGCGGAGTGGTAAAGAGCACACGCATCTCACAGGAGAATTCAACGAATGAACAATGTCTCAAAATCCATCCAGCGTGATCTCAAACAGGATGAATTGATCGTGGTTGCCGGCGCCGGCGGATTTATCGGCGGCTCGCTGGTGCGCTACTTCCATGACATGGGCTACACGAGAATCCGAGCTGTGGACAAGAAGCCATTATCCAACTGGTATCAGCGTTTCCCCGATGTGGAAAACCTGTGCCTGGATCTAAGCGCAAGGGATGCCTGTGCTCGTGCAGTAGAGAATGCTGGGGAAGTCTACAATCTGGCAGCCGACATGGGGGGCATGGGATTCATCGAGCGTTTCCGTGTGGAATGTATGCGTTCGTCGCTCATCAATATTCACCTCCTGGAAGCCGCGTATCAGGCAGGCGTTGATCGTTACTTCTTTGCCTCCTCGGCATGCGTTTATAACACCGACTTGCAGCAGGATCCAGCCGTTCGCGCGTTGAAAGAGTCGGATGCATTTCCTGCGATGGCAGAGCGCGGCTATGGATGGGAAAAGTTGTTTGCCGAGATGCTTTGTCAGGAATATTGGGCGGAACGCCATATGAAGACGTTTATCGCCCGCTTTCACAATGTCTACGGTCCCAACGGTACCTGGGATGGCGGGCGGGAGAAAGCCCCCGCTGCGATCTGCCGCAAAGTGATTCAGGCGAAGGACAGTGGGACAAACGAAATCATGATCTGGGGGGATGGCACACAGACTCGCAGCTTTACCTATATCGAGGATTGCGTGCTGGGCATCGACAAGATCGTCCATTGTGATGAGTTGGTGGCGACGCCGATCAACCTCGGCTCGAGCGAACTAATTTCGATCAATGATTTGGTCAGCCTGGCGGAAGAAATTGGGGATGTGAAACTCACGCGCAAATACGATCTTAGCGCCCCTCGAGGAGTGGCAGGACGCAACAGCGACAACACGTTTATCAAACAAATATTTGGCTGGGAACCGGGTACGCCCTTTAAGGAAGGGTTGTCTCAGACCTACCGCTGGATCGAAGGGCAATATAACGCTCGTAAAGCCGGTGAGCGTGTAGTCAATGACACGATGTAATTATTTGACGGTGAGGATCTTTCGCAGCTGCAGCCGAAACTTCCAGGGCAGCCACGAATAAAACAGTTTGCGCGCGTACATCCGCAGGCGGAGCCAGGAGAGCCAACTTCCCCCTTCTCGCTCGAGAACGCGCAGCATGTCTGGATAGCAGCGGTCGTCATTGACGATGGTCTTTCCGGCGCTATGGATACGGAATTTTGCCCAGCGCTGGGGAACATAGAGCACCCGTGATACCTTTGCGATGCGCACCCATAAGTCGTAGTCGAAACTAAAAAATAGGGAGAGGTCAAAAGGTCCCACTTTCCGCCAGACATCCGCACGGAAGAAGGTCGTCGCCTGCGGGATGTGGACTGAGCCGCGCAGCATCTGATGGTAACTGGTCTGCTTGGAGCCAAACTGGCCGACCGTTGCTCCGGCGTCGTCGATCAGGTCCGCGTCGCCGTAGACCATGCCCACATCCGGTCGACTTTGCAGGATGGATACTGCTTCCGAAACCGCGCTACGGAAGTAAATATCATCTGAGTTCAGCCAGGCAAGGATTTCTCCGGTAGCGCGAGAAAAGCCTTTATTCAGCGCATCGGCATGTCCCTTATCTTTTTCAGAGACCCACCATGCCAGACGATCCGCATATTTCTTAATGATCTCCACGCTACTATCTTTTGAGTCGCCATCGACAATGATATATTCGATATTGGGATAGTCCTGTTCCAGAACAGATCGGATGGAGGCTTCCAGGAATTGACCCTGATTGAACGATGGAGTAATAATAGAGACTTTTGGAAGGTTGGAAATTGAATTCATAAATGGTGACAAAAATTATAGCATCTTATCAAAGTAGTTGCTCTCTGCGCCGTCCACAGGACACTTCGCAGGGGACAGCGCTTGCGTTTCGATTCTTTTCAAACTTGTAAATCCTATATAATGGGACAGATCAATGCACTGGTTATTTTCATCCCCTTCCATAGACGATCTTATTCGATTGCTCAAAGCCTGGCGATTCTGGTCTGTCGGCGCGCTGATCGGCGCGTTGCTTGGAGCAGGAGCCTATTACATTGTCCCACCACCATACCGTGCCCATGCCATCGTCCTGGTGGATTTCAACCTGGAGCAGGCCTGGCCAAAAGAGACAGACCGCCAGCAATTTTATTATCTGGAACGCGAGACGCGCAAGCTGGAAGAAATCGCCTGGTCAGACATGGTGATGGGATCGGTCGTCGAGACGGTTGGAGACACCACTACGGAGGAGCTGCGCAACAAGACATTGTCGCTGAGCCAGCCTGCGGAAGGGGGCTGGAATTTCTATGCCGATGATAAGGACCCCGAGCGTGCCGCGGAAATCGCCTCTGCCTGGTCGCAGGTATTTGTGGAACAGGTCCATTTACGGAC
>DATFHE010000141.1:0-6854 GCA_035248745.1 Anaerolineales bacterium
GACAGGATGTACCGGTGTTCCTCGATCCGCGAGGATCGCTGCTGCAGTGATCCATTCATGTTGCTGCCGGCGCCCTGCACCAACCCACCCGACAAGGCCGGGGTGAGCTCGATAGCAGGATCGCTTGCATAAATTGCCTCCTGCTGTAGGAGGAGAAAGTATAAAAGCCCGGTCTCCTTTTGAAGATCCGTGAGAATAGAGGAGACATGTTTGCCCGTGACGACGCGATAAGGTGATTCTCCAACCGAAGAGACATCCGCTGTTGCGAAAAGATAGACAGCATCACCGGATCGCAGATCTGTGTAACCAGATGGTGACTCTAGCTGGCAAAGTTCACTCAGATCGCCATCGGTAGCCGTAATCTCTTCCTGCTCCGAACAGATCGATATCAAATCGACGTTTGCACCTTCCTGCAAAGTATCCAAATAGCCTTCGAGAGATGAAAAATCTTGTTCGTTCAGGAGTCCAATGAGCGTGGGTCGCTGGGAAAACACAAGTGCCAGACTTTGCAAATCGGCTCTCTCGCGTTCCAGAAATACCCGTGAAGCAACCATTGCCTGGTTGAGAAGGAGTTGCGCATGCAAGGAGGATTGCTGGCTAATCAGCAAAACGATCGGCACGCCGATTGCAATGCCAATCCCGAGGAAGCCGACGAGAAAGCTCAACGTTAATTGAGAACTCAATCGACGCAGACGACGTTTTGCCGCTTGGATCATTGCTACTATAAACCTTCGCGGCTTCTCTTCAGGTTTTCTTCGATAAACATTTTCCAGATGGGATAATCTTCTGTGTCCCAGATCTGATTCATTCCCTCCATAGCATCATCGGCGTCCCAGCCGTGCCTGAGAATTCTATACAGGGCGACAAAAGCAGTTGCCCTGAAATTTGCCTGGCAGTGTATCAGGACTTTTTTGTCCTTGTTTTCCTCCATGGTGTCCATGAAGCGATCCAAACCATCCTTGGTTGGCGTGTTCCAGATTACGGGGATGTTGATATATTGCATCCCCAGCGAGGTCACAAGTTCTGTCTCGTTCGGCAGTGCGTTCAAGACCTCATGCGGGGCGAGGTTGATCACCAGTTCCACACCACGCTGCGCAGCATCGGCAAGCTGTTCCTGGTTTGGCATTCCGCCTGTCAACATATTTTCGGAGAGCGCCAGAAAATTGGGAATGTCTTCCAGCATTACTTTACTCTCACAACCTTGCCATCTGTCATCTTCTGCAGGTCTTCTGTCTTCAATTCAAAGATCGCGTTGGGAGTCCCTGCCGCTGCCCAAATGGTGGGGTATTGGAGGAAATCTTCATCGATATAGGTTTCCATTTTTTGGAGATGACCCAGGGGAGGCACGCCGCCGATCGCGAACCCCGTTACGGCGCGGACGAAATCGGCATCCGCGCGCCCGATGGCTTCCCCTGCATATTCACTGATGCGCTTCTCGTCGACGCGGTTTGCGCCGCTCGTTAGGACGAGGATTGGCTTGCCCGAATCCTTCCCTTTGAAGATGAGCGACTTGACGATCTGGCCGAGCTCACAGCCGGCGCGGTCGGCGGCTTCCTGCGCGGTGCGCGTGGACTCGGCGTGCTCGACCACCTTGTAATCGAATCCGAGTGACGTTAGATGGTCTTGAAATTTTTGGGCGGAAGTGGATAGTGTTGACATCCGCCAATTATAAACTGCATGTCGTTGCGAGGAGCGTTTGTCACGACGAAGCAATCCCCTGCTAAAATAGGAGATTGCTTCGAGCAGGAGAGCGCTGCTCTCGCAATGACATGCTATTTTCTTATGTAACGAATCTGCCAGAGCGTGCGCCAGGTTTGTCCCTCATCGTCGGAGCGTTCCCAGCTCCAGTGGAATTGCTGCTCTTCAATGTCATACCAGACCATGCGCTGTTTGCATTTCTCCCCGCGGACAATCGCATCGCGCATCAGGGTCATCTTGCCGTCTTCAAACGTCCCAGTGAAATCCAGGTAGGTACCATTGCTATCCACCCAGGTCTGGCACCAGAGTTTGCGTTCGGGGTCGTAGGAGGAGAAGCTCATCCCATGAAAGTCGGGTGCGACAAAATCCTCCTGGACAATTTTCTCATCCAGAATGCGCGTGACCGTATTCGTCGCCTGTCCATCTTCACCCCAGTGCGCGTCCCATTCGCCGAGCCAGAAGTCAAATTGGTTTTCGGGATTCATCCTAATCTCCTCTTCACTCATGCAATCGTCAAGTTGGATTCGATGTGCCTATTCACGCTTCGCAAACAAAACATATTCTCTTAAGGTTGCACCTGCCAGATACCATTTAATTTCTGTACTTCCAGAACGGTTGTCTCTGGCGGGTTATTTGTGACCTGTGCTGTCCCATGACTATTTTGGATGTTCAAGGTCAAAACTTCATATCCTGCATCTGCGGCGGTGACGACAATCTCAAAATATTCTTTTGCGAGTGGATCTTCAAAATCACCTGTTGTCACAACTTCCTTTATGGATTTGATTAACTCCTCTGCCTCTGAATACGCTCCGGCAATGATCGCTCTTTGTGCGTTCCCAATCATGAGCTCGATGGCAATATTAGATGGAGCGCGCGCCTCACGCATCACAACAGGCAGGAGTTCCGGCCGAGCAACTCCGTCCGCGGCTTGCCCGAAGAGAATATTCGGTGGTGGAGAATACGTATCCTGATACTGACGGCGCAAGTCCTGAAGCTCAATCGTCAGGCGCAGATCGTCAAGCTGCTCACCGGGTTCATTTCTCTCGAGCCATGCCTGAAGCCCCTGGTCGAAGTCACGCAGAGAAATCCCTAGGGTGGATTGAATGGCATCTCCGAGAGAGATAAATTGTTCATCCGGGGTATCGTCATCCGCGCTGAGGACTTGCCAGAGCTTGTCCTGTCCATACGTTTCATCAATATATGTAAGAATCACAGCCGCGTGCAGGTAAGACAGCTCATGCTGGGGAATGAATTGATCGACGGGAACATAATGCCCAAGATCATATAATGCCGCGCCGCGTTGCGCCAGGGGTTCCGGTTTATAGTGCCCTCCTGCCACGTACACAGCTAGGCCCTCGTAGTTGAACTCAAGCCCATCACCGGCGTTATCCACGCCTACATTTGCCGCATGTGAAAATTCATGACGTGCCAGTGTCTGTAAGCCCGCGCTGCCCATCGTGGGACCGTAATAGCGATCTGTATAGGAGATGACCAGCTCACCGCCGCCCCCAAACCCGCCATTGCCCCAGATGCGATCGAGAATGTGGACGTCCATTTTCGAAGGGATTTCTGTTCCCATTACCGACTCAAAATCTCTAGCTGCCTGGTCGAAGTTTTTCGCAATGAAATCAATATCACGTGCCGCGGCGGTCTCGGAGACGTAGTGGAAGATACAGCATTCGGTTTCCTTGACTATCCAGACTGCGCTCGTTTCGTTTGCCGGTCGTTGCTCCGCAGGCAAGACATCAAAGGAATACGTCTCGTTCAGACTGCCGTCTGCCGTTGCAAACTTAACTGTATGCCGCCCGCTCAAATTTGTGGTGTCAAGCGCAAGAGGGATCTGTACCACACCGGTGAAACCGTAAGTAAAGGTCGCCTGCAGCTCTGTTGGTTCCAGATCGTCGAGTGACATGGATACAGGGAAGGTTTCCTCAAAGCCGTTGGAAGTTTGAATTTCAAACGTGAGCACATCCCCGGCATAATGCTCAGGTCCCGGGTAGGCACGGACGGCTCTGGCAGGGATGAGCTGCATGTCATCGTTTGTGGCGGGAGGCGATGAGGCTTGTGGCGCCTGTGTACTTTCAGGAAGCGGGGTGGAAAGGTTTGTCGACGCAGAGACAACAGCATTGTCCGGTCGATCCATGACGGGACCATCATAGTAGACTGTGGCGATACGAAACCCTGCGTTCGAACTCAATCCGGGTATATGAGCCCTCAGCGTGATAGTATCGAGATCCGAATCAATAAATGCCTCGGGCTCGCCGAGAAAATCACCCTGCTGATTGTTGATGAGCCTCATATCCCAAAGCCGGTCTATGGAAACTGTTTCAGGCTCCCCTGGCTCCGGGGTCAGGATTTCCTGCCCGGAAGGGGGATCGGTCTGGACAGTCATGAGGGATAAAAAATAGTCGGGTTGCGCATCAGTTGTATTCATCTTTGAAGGATCGAGAAACACGTGAATTTCCCAGGCATATTCGACCTGGTTTTTGATCTGCCGGCGTGTCACCGTCTCCGGAATGTCGCGCATCTGGAATGTCACTTCGAGAAGCTCTGCCTCCTCATTGACAGTGGTTTGAAGACCAACCATGTCGAGAAAGCTGACTTCCATATCACCGGCAGGGTCGTTATATCGGAGACCTGCTTGAATAATAAGTGATTCCGCAGTGCTTGTCGCTGCGGGTTGGGTTTGCGGTGGAGTTGACGTGGGAGAAGTGGTTTCCGGCACGGAGGTGCACGAAACGAGTATGAGCAGCGCCACAAGACAAAACACATGCAAATTAAGTCTATTCTTTGAACTCATATAAACCTCTCATACACGCTATGGCTGGACCTGCCAGACACCATCTAGCTTTCGTATTTCCAGGATGATTGTCTCCGGCGCATTGTTTGTGGCTTGCGCTGTTGCGTAACCGTTTTGGATGTTGAGTACTAAAATTTCATAGCCGGCCTCTGTGGCTGTGAGGACAATATCCAGATATTCTCTTGCGAGTGGATCTTCAAACTTGCCTGTTGACACCACTTCCTTTATGGACTGAATCAGCCCTTCTGCCTCCTCGTAGGCGCCGGCAACAATCGCTTTTTGTGCATTGGCAATGATCAGCTCGGCGGCTATATTAGCTGGGGCGCGTGCCTCACGCATCACAACCGGCTGATATTCCGGGCGCGTAACCGCACTGACATCAATTTCTGCCAGAAGGAAAATAGGGTCAGGGGAATACAGGGCTTGATACTCACGCCGCGCATCTTGAAGCTCCATGGTCAGCCGCAAATCCTCAAGCTGTTCGCCTGGATCGTTCTTCTCTAACCAGGCTTGAAACCCACGGTCGAATTCTTCGAGAGGTATCCCGAACGTCAATGAAACAGCAGCTTCCATAGGGATGAGCTGGTCGTCCCGCGTCTCATCCGAGTTGAGGAAATCCCATACTTTTTCTTCGCCATACGTATCCGCGATATACGTGAGGAGCAGCGCTGCATGTAGATACGACAGCTCATGCTGAGGGATGAACTCATTGACGGGCACCGAGTGACCGAGATCATAAAGTGCCGCGCCGCGCTGTATCAAGGGCTCAGGCTTATAGTGACCACCCGCCACATAGACAGCCAGACCTTCGTAATTGAAGTCTACACCGTCCACATCGTTTTCCAGACCGATGTCAGCGGCATGAGAGAACTCATGGCGCGCCAGGGTCTCTACGCCTGCACTGCCTACAGTCGGGCCATAATATCGATCTGTATAGCTTATGACTAATTTACCGCTGCCGCCGACGCCTCCATTCATCAACATGCGGTCAATCAGGTAGATATCCAATTTTGATCGAATTTCTGCCCTCATCACTTCCTCAAACTCAAGGGCACCCTGCTGAAAGTGTTCCGAAATAAAATCAATGTCCCGGGCGGCAGCCGTCTCCGAGAGGAAGTGAAAGATGCAACAGTCTGTTTCCTTAGTCTGCCAGACTGCACGGATTTCGTTCGCAGGCCGTCGATCCGCCGGCAATACCTCGAAGGAGTAGGTCTCGTGCCGATTACCATTTGCAGTGATAAACCTGACGGTATGATGCCCAGACAAGCCTGTCGTGTCGAGTGCCAAAGGCAGGATCACCTCGTCAAACCAGAAAAAGGCTCCCGGGACTGCTCGCGGCTCTTGATCGTCGACAGCCATGGAGACCTCAATTGAGTCGTCAAAGCTTGAAGATGGCTTGATTGCAAAGGTAAGAATGTCGCCCGCGTAGTGCTCGGGACCGGGATAGACACGTACGTTTCCAACCGGGATAAGCTCACTGGAGGCATCACCTGCTATCACCGTAGGCGAGGTTTGCGGTGTAGAGAGTGCTGCCTGCGGAGGTACAAAATGATCGGGACGGTCCGCCGTGCCATCATAGTAGGACATATCGAAGTCGAAGACCGCCTCGGAGGTGATTCCGGGCACATGCCCCGTGAACTGTAAAGTGTTGCGGTCCGGGCTGACATCCACCTGCACATTCCCGGCTGGCTGACCGGAGGAGCTGTAGATCGTTCTGTTCTCGAACAACCGGTGGATCGGGACCTGTTCGGGTTCACCATGGACTGGCGTCAGCCCATTTCCTGAGCTAACTGATGTATTGAGACTCAGATAATAGTCTCCCGGGAGGTTTGCAGGATTTGCATCCGCGGGGTCCAGGTACACAAAGATCGTCCATGTGTACTCGATCAGGTTTGTGACTCGTCCGAGATCCGCGTTTTCAGGGATATCACGCATCTGCAGGAAGACGTCCAGCGTTTCTGTCTCCTCGTTGACCTCCGCCCGAAACGCCACAACATCGAGAAAACTGATTGCCATGTCTTCCGAGACATCACTATAACGGCGTCCCACCTGAAAGGGAGACGAATCGCTGCTCAATGTCGTTTGCGGGGTATCCGTAGGAGGGGGTGGAATGGACACGATGGGAGAGGGAGTTGGCGCGGGTGCGCAGGAAGTTAGTATGCTGATCAGTGACGCCCCAAGGCAAAATATAAGTTGGCTTCTACCATTAAGGTTCATTTTTCTCTCCAGGACTCCGTGTATCTTATAATCTACCAAGCTGCCGATGGATTGACACTACTCTTAAGAACCGATTTTGGAGAACTATGTCTAACGAGAAACAAAAGCAAATTTATCAGACAGACGGGGATCGATACGA
>DATFHE010000142.1:0-5628 GCA_035248745.1 Anaerolineales bacterium
ATCGCCGATTTCCGATACGATCAGAATCACTTCGACCCCGCGCTGCGCCGCGGCAGTCAGCGCGAGCAGGAGTGGTTCGTCGGGCACCACATAGGGGTTGGCGATGATGATTTGCTTCCGGGCTGTATGAAACAAGGCCACGAACAACATCAGGTTGTTATCATTTTGAAAGCCTGGACCACTGGGAAGTGCCTGGCAAAGCACATCTCCCGTCACCGGCGCCAACCCGCGCGTCTCGGGCGCTGTCCGGGCATCAATTAACTCATTGGTTTCCGAAAACCAATCGGTCACGAACACCGCGTCGAGTTCCAGGACAATTGGGCCCGTCACACGGGCAACAAGCTCAATATAATGCATGCCTTTTCGAACGTTACTGCCCTTGTGATAGGTATCCTCGATCAGGTTATGGGAGCCGGTGTAACCGATACGCCCGTCCACGACCACGATCTTACGGTGGTTGCGCAAATCGAATCGGTTCCACTGGTTGTTGACCGGGTTTATAGGTAGTATGACATGCGCGGTGATTCCGGCCGCGCGTAAGCGCTTCAAGACAGGTCTATTAAACAACAGGTTACCGAGGTGATCGATCAACACCCGGCACTTGACCCCGCGCCCCTCGGCTCGAATGAGCGCGTCAACGACGGGTGCCCCCATCGTGTCGTTGGCAAACATAAAATACTCAAGATGAACATAACGCTGCGCCGCGTCGATATCCTTCACGATACATTGGATGGCGCCCGCATAATCCGTTAACAGCTCCACTGTATTCCCAGCCAGCGCAGGCATGCCGCTGAGGCGGGCAATCAGGCTGGCGAGTGGCTCATAGCGTGCCGAAAGGGGGGGATCGAAAACCGCCTGCAGCCCTGGCGTTTGCTGGGCATCTTCCACGAGGTCTTTGATCCGTTCGTTCATCGCCCGCTGCTGATCCTGGCGTCTTTTAGAGAGATTAGGGTTGCCAAGCAGCAAGAACAGGACCAGACCCAGAATCGGTGCCAAGAACATCAAAAGGAGCCAGGCGGTTGCCTCCCCGGGTTTGCGGTTGCCCGGTACAATCAGCAACGCCGCGATGCTAATGAGATAGGACAGAGCTCCAACAACCGTAATCCAATTCAGTTCCATACGTAGATTTCCAATAGAGCGATCATCAGTTTTTGAAAATACAGACCATAGAGCACTCGTCTATTTTAATAGTAATCAGCGAATCATTGTGTGACTTAAGGCGCAATCGCAAAACTACACCGTCGGACTCACTTAACGTGATCCAGCCGTCTTAAAAATTGAAAGCCCAGAATTTTATTCCGGGCTTTTTCTTGCTGGGGAGCAGGGATTTGAACCCCAAATTTCACGTCCAGAGCGTGACGTGTTGCCGTTACACCACTCCCCAATGCGACGGGTATTTTACCACTGATTCTTTACACCGAGTCAATCACTTGCGCGCTGCGCGCCGCGTATTATCCTCCATATCGAGGAAGATCAACAGTCCTTTGGAAACCGCCTGTAGACCAAAGAAGTAGAATAAGCCGGGCAGCGGCTGCTGCAAATAGGGAGTGAACAGACTGAATATATTCAGGAAGGTCGCTCCTTTGTCAAGGTAAAGTCCGCTGAAATATTGCCCCAGGAAGAACAGGAACGAGACCAGCCAGGACAACACATAAACCGTCAGAACAACCCATGCGACTATATCTGCCCAGCGCGACAAACGCAGAACGCCATCACGGTCGAAATAAGTACCAAGGAAACCTGCCTGTCGAAGATCCCGCTCAGCGGGACGATCCGTCTTCTCACTCATTCTGTGCCTCCATAGCGAATTATGAATTTTACAGACTCTGCCATAGATATCTTTCCGGTAAGTTCCCGAGCTTCGGATTATACTTTGCGCTTTGTTATAATTGGGGGTCAACAAACACCATTCAAAACCTGGCGCAACCGTTTGACGCCGGGTAGGCAGAAATTGTTCCACAGGACTTCTCACAGAACGTCCCCCAGAAATTCAGATTTCGCTGTGCCCTGTGGTTAAGAAACCGAGGCCCTACTCTATGACCGAAGAGACTACGAAACCCACAGATTTCATCCGCGAGGCTGTAGCGGAAGATTTGAGAACCGGGCGATTCAACTATGTCCGCACGCGCCTGCCGCCCGAGCCGAATGGCTATCTGCATATCGGACACGTTAAGGCGTGGATGATCGATTATCTGATCGCCAAAGAAAATAACGGTGAATTGATCCTGCGCTTCGATGACACCAACCCTACGAAGGAAGAAACCGAGTTCGTGGATGCGATCATCGAAGATACGCGTTGGCTTGGCATCGAATGGAAAGAGATTACCTACGCATCTGACTATTTCGATCTGCTCTATGAATGGGCACAGAAGCTCGTGATGATGGGCAAAGCCTACGTGGATGACCAGAGCCCGGAAGAGGTCAGCAGCAATCGGGGCACCTTTACCGAGCCCGGCAAGAACTCGCCCTGGCGCGACCGGGGCGCGGAAGAAAATATGGATCTGCTCGAGCGCATGAAGAACGGGGAATTCCCCGAAGGCTCGCGTGTTTTGCGTGCCAAGATCGACATGGCGCATCCAAACATCAACATGCGCGACCCGGTGATGTACCGGATTCTTCATGAGCCGCATCACCATCGCACCGGAGACAAGTGGAAGATCTATCCCTTGTATGATTGGGCACATGGGCAGAATGACTCGATGGAAGGCATCACCCATTCCCTTTGCTCTCTGGAGTATCGTGATCACCGTCCGCTATATGACTGGTTCCATGAACAGTTGGGAGTGTTCAAATCCAGACAAATTGAGTTCGCTCGTCTCAACTTGAATTACACCGTCATGAGCAAGCGCAAGCTGCGACGCCTGGTCGAGGAAGGTTATGTCAGCGGCTGGGATGACCCGCGCATGCCCACCTTACGCGCGATGCGACGCCGCGGGTACACAGCAGAATCCATCATTGATTTTGTGCAACGGATGGGCATTTCGACAGTGGCTACATCGAATGCCGGTGTGATCGCCGATATGGCATTCTTAGAATCCCGCGTACGTGAAGACCTCAATAAACATTCCCCACGCCGCATGGCGGTCACCAAACCGCTCAAGCTCGTGATCGACAATTATCCCGACGACCTTGTGGAAGAGATGGACGCGGTCAACAACCCCGAAGACTCGAGTGCAGGCGCGCGAAAAGTTCCATTTTCCAAGGTTCTGTACATCGAGCAGGAGGACTTTCGTGAGACACCTCCACCAAAGTACTATCGCCTTTATCCGGGCAATGAAGTCCGCCTGCGCTATGCCTATTTCGTCAAGTGTACGCACGTCGTCAAGGATGATTCCGGCGAGGTCGTCGAGGTGCATGCCACGTACGACCCGTCCACGCGCGGCGGCGATGCACCCGATGGGCGCAAGGTCAAATCCACGATCCATTGGCTTTCGGCTGCGCACGCGAAGGAAGCAGAGTTCCGCATGTATGACCGTCTCTTCACGAAGGAAGATCCCGAGGAAGGAGAAGAGGGATTCCTTGCCTGTTTGAACCCGGACTCCCTGCACATCCTGCATGGATATGTAGAACCTTCTCTCGCCCAGACGCAACCAGGAGACCGCTTCCAGTTTGAGCGCCTCGGCTATTTCGCCACGGATCAGGACACAACTGAGGGGAAACCAGTGTTCAACCTGACCGTGTCTCTGAAAGATACCTGGGCGAAGATAGAAAAATCTAACAAGCCGAAATAGTTACACTTGCAGGACCTGATAATGACATCACACCCGGCAAAGAAATTCCACAAGTTGCTGCTCAACTTCTCGCAAGCCGAGATGCTTGAAGAACGACAGAAAATTGAAAGTTCGCTCTGGGATGAATTTGGCGCAGAATATGCAGTCTTTGTTCTCGATATGTCTGGCTTTTCCCTGTTGACACGCAAGTATGGGATCGTTCATTATCTATCCATGGTCCGGCGTATGCAAATGACCACGGAGCCCATCGTCAAATCGTTTGGCGGGTTCATGATCAAGTATGAAGCCGACAACTGCTTCGCCGTCTTTCCGGATCCGCTTGCGGCGATCAACGCGGCGATTGCCATGCAGCATGCCTTCAGCTCTGAAAATCTGCTCACGTCGGAGGACCTCGATATACACATCTCCTGCGGTATTGATTATGGGAAAATACTGATCATTGGACATGAAGACTGTTTCGGAGACCCTGTCAATCGCGCCTCGAAGATAGGCGAAGATCTTGCTCTGGCAGGTGAGATTCTCGTCACGAAGGAAGCCATGCAAATGATCCCCGTGACAGCGGGCATCAAAGCACGTGAGATGAATGTGTCCATTTCCGGAATAACTATCCCCGCCTATCGCATCGAATATCGGAATGAGGAGGTGCCCTCCGATTAAGGCTTGAGCACCTGAACGACCATCAGCAGGAAATGAAGTAATGGAGCAGGTACCACCTGCCCATCTTTGATACTAATGAGTTTTTTTAGATGGCGGACCTTTGCGTCCCACACTGGGGGCTATGGATTTGTTGACAAAGTTCAACAGGGCCAAAATCAAAAATAGAGCCGCCAGACCAATCAATCCATAAAACCCGAGGATGTCTGCCCATAACGGTTCTGGCTCACCCGTGACAGGGATACCCATCAAATTCGTTGTCTCAGGAGGAATTGCTGTATTCTGCGGAACGGTGGCTTGCAAACTTGGTTCGCTGCGCGGCGTGGCAGCCATGGATCCAAACACGCCCCATGTCAAGAGAAAGCCGACCAGGCTGACGAAATAGATCTTTTTTCGGTCCATCAGACTTCCTTTCCCTGATGCAGCTCAAATGACGTTCTGCTCTCTTTAACGAGTGGTCTGAATGCGTGTTATTTCTATGCAATGTATCTTGTCATTAATCAGAAATGATATATACAAGCTCCCGTCTTATTCTGAGGGTACAATAAAACCTGGCAAGAACAAATCAGGAGAAATCTTTCGATGCGAAGCGCATTTGTTTTATTGGTAGTCTTTTTTCTGTCAGCATGTGGTTTTCTTCCCCCGCGTCCTACTGAACCTTCCATAGAAATTACGCCGCTGGCTTCTGCGACCTCAACCCCCATTCCATCGGCATCTCCAACTCTCGCCACACCAACGGTTTCCCCTACGTCGACTCAGGATCCAAAATTTTTCCGCGATGAGTTTGATGGAACGCTGGATGCCGGGTGGAGCTGGGTGCGCGAAGATCCACTGAACTGGAGTCTAACGGCTTTCCCGGGTTCCCTGCAGATCAACGTCGCTGGCGGATATGTAGCAGCAGGCACAAGCCCCAACCTGTTTCTGCGCCCTGCCCCGGAGGGGAACTTTCAAATCCAAACACAAGTTACATTTCGGCCCACACGCAACTATCAATTTGCCGGTTTAATCATATATGAGGACGATTCAAATTTTATTCAAGCCGGCCGTAGTGCTTGTAATTCTACAGGCTGCGCTGGCACAGGGTTGTATATGAACCTTTATGAAAACGGCGTAATTGTGAAACCAGACTTTGGGCAGCCCTACGGGGATATTGATCCTCTTTTACTGCGCCTCAGCCGCAACGGAAGTCTCTACACCTTTGAAGCCAGTACCAACGGGAAAGTATGGTTCATCATCGGCAGCC
>DATFHE010000143.1:0-4680 GCA_035248745.1 Anaerolineales bacterium
CACGGGCGATGAATGGGGTGACATGCCTCCACCGCCCGATAACTTCCCGGATGAGTGGGAGAGTGAATGGCAGCCATCCTTTGAGCAAGCGACGATCGCCGCGCGCCCTGAGCCCAAACCAGCCATCAGCGAGCCTCGCCCTCAAGTGGACTCAGTTGAAGCGGAAACCAAGCCCAATGGACAGAAGAGTGCACCTATTGCGCGAGAATTGCTAGCTGTCCATCCCATCGAGCCTGTCCAGATTCCACCTTCAGATTTTTTGCCCTCGTTATATATTCCTCTTGCCCAGGAGGAAAAGGACAAAGATCACCCGCTGCAGCAGATTACCGTTGTGCTGCGCTCCACCGGCGACAAGGAACGCGACAAGCGCCGCATCAAGACCATTTATGGCACGCTGATCTCGTTCCACGGGAAAGACCGCTTTAGTTTTCAGATCTTCGAAAATGGCAAGGGGCATCTGATCGATTTCCCCAACGATACGACTCAGGTCTGCGGCGAAGTCCTTGATCGCCTGAAGAAATTAATGGGGGAGGAGAGCTGGCGGGTGGAAGAGATTACCTTCCAGTAATTCTCACTGCCGCACACCGCTCACAGTCGGGCTGGTCGCAAAGCAAGGCGAGCGGATTCTTTCTTATCAATCCCTGCACGACTTCGAACAATCTTCTTAACGGAACGGCATCGATGAAGGCATCCCCAATATTGACGCGACGCATGTCGGGTCGGATGTGCTCTTCGATCGCCTGAAATCCCATCGAATCCCCTGGATAGTTCGGACATTCTACGACGCGCTCATCCACCAGCGCCCAGCGGACGAATTGTCTTCTTCCCGCGAGTTTCTCGGCGTAGTGAATGCTTGTATTGGTAGTGTGATCCACATTGATAAGCACCACCCAGCCGTCCTGCTCCGCCAGCGCGCCGATGGGCGCGAGAGGCTCGTAGAGAGTTTGAATCGCTAGTGCGAAATCCGCATTGACACCGGCAAATGACAGAATGGGATGCGCCGTCCGTGTGGCAGAGGGGTGGCAGCGCAACGTTTCGGGCAGGACCCCCATCATCGAGTCGACTTTCATCCCCAGGTGAAATGGCTGCGCCATCTTGTTTTTATAGATGCCGTTGCCATACACAATACCATTATTGGGAGGACCGACCTCAGGAATGATCTTGGTTTTGTAAGTATGGGTTGGCATAATGATGCCGGCAAAGGAGGTCAGCATAGCCTTGAGCACCGCTTCTGGTCCGTCCTCGATGTAGCCGAACGGTTTTAAAGAGGCGTGCGCGATGACGGGAGTCTCCTGAAGTCCCAGTGCCTGAAATGCCGCGCTTAGATCCTTGTAATCCGGCAACTTACTTCCCTCTCCATTCCGGCTTGCGTTTTTCCATGAAGGCTTGCATGCCTTCCTTTTGATCTTCTGTGGCGAACAGATTATAGAATTCCTGTTTTTCGGCTGCGAGCCCTTCCGAGAGAGTGTGCTCGAACGCCTGGTTGATCATCTTCTTGGCGGCGCGGATTGCGAGAGGGGCGCGCGCCGCGATCTCTTCCGCTAGGTTCAGCGCCTCGTCCAAATACGACTCCGCGGGGACGATGCGGTTGACCATACCAGACTGGTACGCTTCCTGCGCGGAGAGCCTGCGGTCGTTGAGGATCATTTCCATGGCGATGGCTTTGCCTACAGCGCGCGCCAGGCGCTGTGTACCGCCCGCGCCGGGGATCACCCCGATGTTAATCTCGGGCTGCCCGAATTGAGCGGATTCTGACGCGACGATCATGTCACAGGAGAGGGCGATCTCGCACCCGCCGCCCAGTGCCCATCCGGATACCGCCGCAATAACCGGTTTCCGGATTGTGCGAATCCTGTCAAACACAGCGATATGACCCATGTCCATCATTTGCTTCATAGATTTCCCCGCCATCTCTTTGATATCGGCGCCGGCTGCGAAGGCTTTTTCATTCCCCGTAATGACCATTGCGCCGATGGTATCGTCTTGATCGAACGCGTCCAGTGCGTCCATCAGTTCGCGCAGGAGCTGGTTGTTGAGGGCGTTCATCGCCTGCGGACGATTGAGAGTGATCAAGCCAACCCGCTCGCGTCTTTCGGTCAGGATCAGTTCGTAGGGCATAAGTTCTCCTCGCAATGATATGCAGGCGGATTCTACACGAGAACAGAAATTATGCTACTATTGCCCGGATATCCCTAAAGGAGAAAACATGGCAATACTTGCAACTATCGTGATTGCAGTTGTGGCGATCTTACATCTTGGTTTTCTTGTACTTGAAATGTTCCTGTGGAATCATCCGCTCGGTCGAAAAACGTTCAAGATGACGAAGGAAGTGTCCGAATCCTCCGCCACACTTGCTGCGAATCAAGGTCTCTATAATGGATTTCTCGCAGCGGGTTTGATCTGGGGACTCATCTCAGGGGAGTTCTCCGTAAAGTTGTTTTTCCTTGTCTGTGTTCTCCTTGCGGGGGTTTTTGGTGGCTTTACGGCAAAGCGTTCCATTCTTTACATTCAGGCGCTGCCTGCCCTGCTTGGCTTGGTGTTCCTTTATTTATCTGCTTAATTCTATGAATCGATCGCGCGTAATTCACCTGGCTTCGCTGGCTGGTCTTCTTGGCCCCATTCTATTTGCCATCGTTGTGACCGGCTTGACCATTGCCCAAGAGAATTTCATGCGCACGCTGGGATGGAATCCAACGGGACCGGTGATTGACTGGCCGAGCGGACTGGCGCTGGGTCCGTATGGGTGGTTGATGACGATCACTTTCTTCGTCTGCGGTGCATTGATGGCATTCTTTGCCTACGGGCTCAAGATTGCTTTGAAAAATGGGCTTGCCACCACGCTTTTAATGATCGCAGGCTTTGCAATGATGGCGTTGATCTTCACCACGGATCCCACGCTGACTACCATTCGGAAGAGCTGGCACGGCATTCTGCACGATTCGTTCTTTGCCTTACTTGGACTCACCCTGATGCCCGGCATGTTGCTGCTCGGACGAGTCTTTCAGAAACATGAGCAGTGGAAGAATTTGTCGATCTATACCTGGATCACACTGGCACTCATTGTCCCCACTTTTTGGCTGAAAGGCGTATTCTTTTATGTGTTCCTGCTGGCAATCCTGACGTGGAGCGTAATCGTTGCGCTTCGTCTTCGGTCAACACAGTAAGGACACCCTGCTGCGTTTAAGTCAGAGGTGTTTGTGTTTCAAATAGTGCCGGCAAGTCGGCT
This sequence comes from Anaerolineales bacterium, assembly GCA_035248745.1. GTDB lineage: Bacteria > Chloroflexota > Anaerolineae > Anaerolineales > Villigracilaceae > Defluviilinea. Next base: position 3,227 of record DATFHE010000143.1, read on the forward strand.
GTGCTTTTCAAAATAAGATCGGCTCCCAGCCGTCTCAATTCCTCTTCCTCCCCAAATCCACAGAGAACCCCCACCGTCTGCGTGCCCGCGGCTTTTCCGGCGCGCATGTCCACGGTGGTATCGCCGATCATAAGACATTCCTCCGGTCTCACGCCCATCGCCTCGGCGGCGAGAAAAATGGGATCGGGATAAGGCTTGGTATGTGGTGCGGAGAGACCCGTGACGATCACCTGGAAATATTTACACAGATCGAACTGGGTCAGGAAGCGCATGGTGCTCTTTTCATCCCGCGCGCTGACAACAGACATCGGGTACCGTCCCTCCAGCCATTTGAACATCTCTTCCACACCGGGCACGATCAAATATTTCTTCAGCGGGCTTTTGCGGTGGCGGTTGATCCAGTCAATGAATGCCACCATTTCGTCGTCGATTCCCACCCGGTCGGCGAAGCCCAAGAGGGCGTTGCCCGGCGACTCGACCCACATCACCAGCCGCTGCGCCGTGTGCGCAGGATCGCGAAATAGCCATTGTGGGAAAAACCTGACAATCTTTTGCGCATAATAATCGTCTGTGTCGCTCAATGTGCCATCTACGTCAAAACATAGGGCTTTTATGCGGGGAATATCGAGCGCCATGCGCATAATTGTACCGTACTTGATGTGCTATACTTTGCCCGTCACCTGTGGTATTAATGGCATTGAGGCATCTTTGCGAAAACAAACCGAATTGGATGTTATGTCGCTCTCGCCAGAACAAGATCAAACAAAAGCCTTACTTGAACTTCTCTATAACGTTAGCCGTCAGGTCGCGACCGCGCTCGACCTGCGTACTGTCCTTCAACGCGTGCTGTATGAAGTGATGCAAAATGTAGGCGGTGAGCGGTGTAGTATTGTCGTGCTCGATGATGATGGCAAGGCAATCGATGCAACCATCGTGTATGGCAAGCAGTACCATGAACATACCACGCAGCAACTACGCGACACGGTAGAACATGGACTGGCGGGATGGGTCATACGTAATCGCAAAGCTGCACTGATCCTCGATACAAGCAAGGATGAACGCTGGTTAATGCGCCCGGACGATGCGATAGACAAGTCCGGCGTCAAATCGGCGATTTGCGTGCCTTTGTTAGCACGCGAGAAACTGGTGGGAGTGCTCACGCTTGTCAACCCGGCGCCGAATGTCTTTTCAGAAGAACAACTCGACCTGATGCAAGCCATCGCAGATCAGGCAGGGATTGCCGTGTTGAACGCCAGGCTGTACACCGAGAGCCAGCGTCAGGCGCGCGTGATGACAGCCCTGGCGGAGGGCGCAGCAGCGATGAACGCCTCCCTCCGAATGGAGGATGTGTACCAGCGCATCCTGACTCAAACGATGCAGGCGTTACAGGTCGAGACCGTTGCTATCGGCATGCTGGACGAGGAACAGATCGTTTATCGTGCGGCAGCGGGGCA
>DATFHE010000144.1:0-3016 GCA_035248745.1 Anaerolineales bacterium
TTCAGTACGTCACACCTCACTCCTACTTCTGGGTGGAGGAGGGCACGCCCGTGGATGAGGGGGATATGAAGCGGCTGATGGACACCTTCGAGGAAAAGATCTATCCCACAGACCGCGAGTTCTTCGGCAGTGAAGCCAACCCCGGCGTGGACGGCGACCCGCATATCTACGTCATCTATGCAACCAGCATTGGTCACAATATCGCGGGCTACTTCAGCTCTTCTGATTCTTATAATCCTCTGGTACGGGAGTATTCCAACGCACATGAAACCTATGTGCTCGGGACGAGTCAGAATCTGGGTGATGATTACACCTATGCCACTCTTGCTCACGAATTCGTTCACATGATCCAGAACGCCTCCGACCGTAACGACGTTTCCTGGCTGGGAGAGGGCTTTGCAGAAGTCGGTGCGTTCCTGAACGGTTACGATATAGGCGGCGCGGATTGGTTTTACGTTCAAAACCCCGATCTACAGTTGAATACCTGGGTGGATAATTCCTCCCCGGATTTCTCCGCCCACTACGGTCAAAGTTTCCTCTACCTGACCTACTTCCTCGACCGCTTCGGCGAGGAAGCCACAAAGGCTCTCACGAGCAACCCCGAAAATGACCTGCCCAGCGTCGATGGCACCCTTGCTGAACTCAACATCACCGATGCGGAAACTGGTAATGTTGTTACTGCGGATGATGTCTTTATGGACTGGGCAATCGCAATGCTGCTCATGGATGAATCGGTCGGCGATGGACGTTATACCTATCACAACTATCCGGATGCACCGCAAGTCACGGCGACGGAATCCATATCCAGTTGTCCCCAGTCGTTGAGCAGTACGGTCAACCAGTATGGAATTGACTACTACGACATCGATTGTGAAGGCGACCATACCGTGCGCTTCAACGGCTCGACGGTTGTGGGGCTGCTGCCTGTCAGCGCCAATTCTGGCAGCTATATGTTCTGGTCGAATCGCGGTGACGAATCGGATATGACCCTGACACGTGAGTTTGATTTGACGGGCGTAAGTAGCCCGATCACCATGTCGTTTGCAATGTGGCATGACCTCGAGACCGATTACGACTATGCATTTCTCGAAGCCTCCACAGATGGCGAAAACTGGGAAATTCTCACCACACCTTCGGGTACGGGGGAAGACCCCTCCGGCAATTCATATGGCTGGGGCTGGAACGGGCAGACAAGCGGCTGGGTCACCGAAGAGGTCGATCTCTCGCAATTTGCAGGGCAAACCGTGCAGATCCGCTTCGAATATGTTACCGATGCTGCCCTCAACGGCGAAGGCTTTTTGCTGGACGATGTCCGTATCGATGCGATCAACTACCAGGAGGATTTCGAAACAGGGGATGGAGGCTGGGAAGCTGCTGGCTTTGTTCGGGTCGAAAACACCCTGCCGCAGACCTATCGCCTGACTCTGATTACCCGAGGCGACACCACGACAGTGACTCACATCCCGCTCAACCCGGACCAGACCGCAGAGATCCCGTTGTCACTAGGGTCTGGCGAGGAGGCCGTGCTGGTCGTGACGGGTACCACGCGCTTTACACGCTTACCCGCCGCGTATCAGATTGAGATTGAGTAAGTAAACAACTATACAGGTAAACAGATGCGTACCGGTTTACCTGTGTATCTTTGGAGATCATATGGCAACTGCACCAAAATCAGAAATACTGCGTCTGGCTGAACTGGTCAGCTATCAGGATGGCTCTGTGGTCAGCCGGCAGATCACCAAGGCAAGTGCGGGAAACGTCACGTTGTTTGCTTTCGATCAGGACCAGGAGCTGAGCGAGCATACCGCGCCCTTCGATGCCCTGGCGCATATTCTGGAAGGTAGTGCCGAAATCAGGATTTCGGGCAAAGCTTTCCAACTGGAGAGCGGCGATGCGATCCTCATGCCCGCTAATGAGCCTCATGCTTTGAAAGCATTAAGCCCGTTCAAGATGCTGCTGACAATGATCCGTGGTTAATGGAAATCCGGCTGCCTTGTAAATAAAACTTTCCGGCGATCAATCGCCGGAAAGTTTTATTCCAGCAGATACAGGAGCCTGTTTTCTTTTTACCCAAACCAGTGACATCAAAAATGGAATCAAAGCCAGCACACCGGCGACAATTGCGATCATTGTGTAATTCGATGCTGCAAAGATGATTCCGCTTCCGAGGCTGCCCACCGCAGAGGCAAGACCCACAAACAGATCATTTACGCCCTGTGTGCGCGACCGCTCGACCGGAGAGAGCTGGTCTGCCAATAATGCAGAGCCACCGACGAAGCAGAAATTCCAACCCAAGCCAAGCAAGAAGAGCGCGATTGCCAGAGGAAATACATCGGGCGATAAGGGCGCTGTAATACATGAAAGCAAAAGTGTTGACGCACCTGTCAGGATTACGGGCCCGCGGCCCCATGTATCGGCAAGACGCCCGGAAATGACGGAAAAGGCAAACATACCAAATGTATGAGAGGCAATCACCGCGGAAATGTCACCAAGATTATGGTTGTGATTGCTCATATGCAGCGAGGTAATGACCATAACGGCAACCATCACCACCTGCCCAAGCGCCATCGCACTGACCGCCACCAGCGCGGCGGGCTGGCGAAGAATCTCAAAAATGGGACGCGCCTCCCCTGTAGATGTCAGAGTTGCGCCAGGGTGTGCCGCTGCAACCTGTTTCCCAAGATCGCGCGGGTCCGGGCGGAGCCCCAGGAAAACGACCAGGGATGAAATGGCAAACAAAACGAGCGTGGCGATGTATGCACCTGCCAGCTCATCCATCCCCAGCGTTCGTGCAAAACTTCCTACAGGTCCCACCAGCAGCGGACCTACAATGGCGCCGAATGTGCCTCCCAGCACCACATTCGAGATCGCAGCCCCGCGTCGCTCTGGCGGGTTCACCTCGGCAGCGGCAAAACGTCCCAGCACGACGGCGGCGTTCGTGATTCCCATCATCACCATACCGCTCAGAAACAGCGAGAAGGAGGCTTTGCCAATGGCCACTAGAACCAGAGCATTA
>DATFHE010000145.1:0-3664 GCA_035248745.1 Anaerolineales bacterium
CAGGCAGCCGCGCCCCCAAAGGGGAGGACCGGAGTTGCTGTGGTCGTGAGCGCTGTGTACACAACATTCATGTTGCGGATGAGTTTTACTTCCGACGCTCCAACTGACGTATCTGTGCCGTCTTCGACAATCAGATTCAACAAGAAACTTGGATCGGCGGCGCCCGGGGAAAACTGCCACATCAATTGGAGCACCAGTCCGCCACTGTAAGCAGCCATCAACCCCGTCTGGTAATTGCTGGGCGCGCCCTGGTTGCTGGTCGCCGCGCTGACATCATAGAACGCCATATCGACCGGGTGACCTATGCAGAACTGATATTCACAAAACAATCCGTTTAAGTCAAATGGTGTAGGAGAGGGAAACAGTGTGGGAATGGGAACCGATACGGATGTGGGCCGCGGCATTGCCGAAAGGGTTGCTGCAACAGCTTGATCAATAAGAATATTTGGGTCCGGTGTTCTGCGCCCGCAGGCTGTTACAATCAACGACAAAAACAATAGTAAGAAGTGATAACGCATAGCTCGATTATACATTTATTCGGAACATTATTAGCAGGGCAGGCGTCTATCAGCAGAAGGAGTCAGAATGAGAAGAATTTTGATCATTTTTATGCTATTGATTTTATTAGCTACTGCCTGTGTTCCGGAATCTGCACCGACAGAAGAAGCAACCGAATTGAGCGATGAACCCACACCAATGCCGGCAGCGACCGAACCCGGTTCTGATGAAACCCCGATTGGACCCGTAGAAGAAGCCGTGATCAAGCAACTTGCGGAAAATCTCGGCTTGGACGAGGGTGATATTACAGTCGTTAGCAGCGAGACAACGGAATTTGGGGATGCTTGTCTGGGGGTTTCCATGGAGGGTGTGATGTGCGCGCAGGTTGTCACATCCGGCCGAACCATTGTGCTGGAAGCGAATGGTATTCCGTACGAATATCACACGAGCGAGGATGGAAGCCGTATTCAGCCAGCCAGCCTTGGTTTAGTTTGGAAGCGTGAAGGAGGCATTGCTGGCTTCTGTGATACGTTGACGGTCTTCCGTTCAGGGGAGGTGTTTGCCAGTAAGTGTGGTTCTCAACCGGAGGGTACGATGAATACATTTGCCACTCTGATGACTGCTCGCGAGATACAACAGTTCCAGAGCTGGATTTCTGAGTTTGAGGAGACGCAGCTTGACGCCTCCGATCCTAAAGGCGTCGCCGACCGCATGGTTGTGACTGTAGAAGCTTTTGGCTTAGGCGATGCATCGCCGACAGAATCAGAAGAGCAGGAGTTATTCAACTTTGCCCAGGATCTTTATCAAAAAATGAATAAGTAAATCATAAAGAGCCCCGCATATCGGGGTTCTTTTCATTTAATTCTATCTTGACTTGGCACGGCATCCCATGTTATCATCAGATAACCCATCCCCCCTGGGGGGGATGATGTCACACTGTGTTTTCTCTGTAACTTTGAAGGAATCATGGAAAACGATAACACGATCCGACGTTTGAAAAATATTGAAGGCCACCTGCGTGGCGTCATTCGTATGGTAGAGGAGGACACCTACTGTATCGATGTGATCCGCCAGATTCAGGCAGTCGAGGCCGCATTAAGTAAAGTCAGTACAAAGATTCTGGAAGATCACCTGAATTCCTGTGTAATTACCGCTATTCAGGGCAGCGATAAAAAGGAACGTGAACGCGTTTTGCAGGAAATCACAGAAGTGTTCGAAATGTCTACTAAGATCTAAGAGTAATTTTCTAAAGGAGTACCCAAGCCGTGACTACCGTAACGTACACTATCCCCGCCATCCATTGTGGACATTGCATCCACACCATCGAGATGGAAGTTGGCGAATTACAGGGGGTGCAATCTGTAAAAGCTGACGAAGCCAGCAAGAAAGTCGTAATCAGCTTTGACCTGCCCGCCAGCGAAGAAAAGATCAAGTCATTATTGGCTGAGATCAATTATCCCGCGGAAGGTTTGATCAGTCTGTAATAGCAAGCTTTGCGAAGCCTTCGCAAGGCTAACGTTGGTACCGAAATGAGCAACACTAAACAATTAACGCTGCCCATCACAGGGATGACATGCGCCAATTGTGTCGCTACAGTGGAACGCAACCTGAGGAAATTAGATGGCGTACAAGGTGCCGTTGTCAACCTCTCCTCGGAACGCGCCACCGTCGATTATGAACCTGCGAAAATTAACCTCAGCGACATGATTGCACGCATTGACCGCGCTGGATATGGGGTTGCAACTGGTGAAGCCGATCTCATCATCAAGCGTCTGGCGGATGACAACGATGCGCGGCGTTTAGAGAACGCGCTGATCAGACTGGAAGGTGTGCTCGACGCGCAAGTGAGCTTCACCACTGAAAAGGCGCGTGTGAAATATGTGCCGACGATCATTACGCAGGCAGAATTGCGCCGCGCCGTTATCTCCGCCGGATTCGAAGCTGTTGAGCTTGGTGGAGAAGTAGAAGATGCCGAAGCGAAAGCACGCGAAACTGAGATCCAGGAACAGCGTCGCCTGCTTGTGATTAGCCTGATCTTCACCATGCCGTTGTTTATATTTGCGATGGCGCGCGACTTTAATTTGTTGCCAGGGGCATTTTATGAATTGACAGCTATGGAAGGCATGAGCGCCATTCCTGCGCCGTGGACCAATTGGCTTATGCTGGCACTTGCCGCGCCTGTCCAGTTCTATGTCGGTTGGCAGTATTATACAGGCGCTTTCAAAGCCCTGCGCAATAAATCTGCGAACATGGATGTGCTCATCGTTCTGGGTTCATCTGCTGCGTTTTTCTACTCGCTTCCCATCACATTTGGATGGCTGACAGGTCATGTTTACTATGAAACTGCCGCAGTTATCATTACATTGATCAAACTTGGGAAATTTCTGGAAGCCCGTGCCAAAGGACGTACCTCCGAGGCGATCAAAAAATTACTGGGGTTACGCGCCAAGATCGCACGCGTCGTTCGCGCGGGGCAAGAAGTAGATGTCGTCGTAGATGATGTGCGCGTCGGCGACATGATACTTGTCAGGCCCGGCGAAATCGTCCCGGTGGATGGCGTGGTGGTCGATGGACGTAGCACGATCGACGAATCGATGCTGACCGGCGAGTCCTTACCTGTGGAAAAGAAACCTGGTGATTCAGTCATCGGAGCGACACTGAATAAACTCGGCATGCTGAAATTTGAAGCAACCAAGGTTGGTAAGGAAACCGCGCTGGCTCAGATTATTAAACTGGTAGAAGACGCACAGTCTAGCAAGGCGCCAATTCAGAAACTTGCCGATCAGGTGTCTGCAGTTTTTGTGCCAATCGTCATGGGGATTGCGGCGCTAACATTTATCGCCTGGTATTTTTTTGGTCCACAAGCCGGCGATCCATTTACACGCGCCCTGATTAATACGGTTGCGGTACTGGTCATTGCATGCCCGTGCGCGATGGGGCTTGCCACCCCGACGGCTGTCATGGTGGGAACCGGAAGGGGTGCCGAGGTAGGTATCCTGTTTCGCAGCAGCGAAGCGCTGGAACGGGCTGGCAATGTTAATGTTGTGGTGCTTGATAAGACAGGCACGATCACAAAAGGACAGCCAGCCGTCACAAACATAATGACCAATCCTCAAGTGCAAATTACCACCGAGGATGTACTTCGTCTTGCAGCTTCCATTGAAAA
>DATFHE010000146.1:0-3574 GCA_035248745.1 Anaerolineales bacterium
ATAAAGGGCGGAATCGCGTGGCGATGAGTAAATAAAACAAGGGCAGTCTTATAAACTGCCCTTGTTTTATTTACTCATTGATGAACTGTGCAGCCAACCCGCGTACATTACCCTGATATTTTCAACGCCACCATAGTCACATCATCCACAAGCGGGCGATCCCCGCCAAAGGCGCTTACCGCCTGCCGCACAGCCTGGAGCAGGTCTGGCGCGGTCTGGTCTGCATGTTGGTGAACCAGTTCTGCCAGGCGTTCCTGTCCGAATTGCTCATTGCCGATACTCAAGACCTCTGTCACACCATCCGTATAGAGCAGCAACGAGTCGCCTTGTGAAAACCCAATCGACTCCGTTCTGGCGTGGAAATCTTCCGCCAGGCCAATGGCAGGAGCGGTTGGCTTCAACCAGAGGATCTCGGCGCTTGCCCTGCGGCGGACAGCAGGCGGGTTATGCCCGGCGTTGACGTAAGTGAGCGTCCGTGTGACAGGATCAAAACGCGCTAAAAAAACCGTGACAAACGTGGTGAAATGGATGTTGTGAATATAAAAACGGTTGATGCGTTCCAGGATTTCATCCGGGGAATCAGTGTTGGGCGCCATTGTACGAATGGCAGTCTGAAGGCTGCTCATGAGCATTGCAGCTGCCACGCCATGCCCGCTTACATCCGCGATGACCAGTCCGTGTGTGCCATCCCGAAACTGGAAGAAATCGAAGTAATCGCCGCCTATGATCTCAGAAGGACGGCTGAAGGCTGCCAGTTCCACTCCTCGGATATCCGGAATGCGCTGCGGTAACAAGGCACGCTGGACAACCTGCGAAAGCTCCAGTTCCGACTCGAGCCGCCGGCGCTCCTCGTCAGAATAGTGATCCAAACACACTACAGCGGTGTAATCCATTTCGAGCAACTGGGCATCCACGTACCCATGACAGACCACACAAACACCCAGAGTTTGATCATCGATCTTTTCCAGGCTCGTTTCGATCACATGCAGGTGGTTCTCGATACAGCCCTCATCGCTGCCCAAGCACAGATCTTTCTCCGGCTCAGGCGCGGTCTCCAAAAATTCGGTGATCTCCTTCTGCTTTTCTTCCAATCCCTCTTGAATGCGTTCGTACAACTCAGTGACCATCCAACCTCCAAACAGATCGACTCTTTTAGAACATTTGTTAGACTCTATTCATACAAAAAATCTTACAGGGTTATTAGCCTGGCTGCCAGATTTGATATAACCCCAGGTTGCCGGTCTTGCCGTCAGAATAAAAGGTATCGATAACCTTGAAGTGACTGGCGCTGGCTAATTCTCTCAATTCTTTTTCATCAAAATGGTGCACATATCGCAGCCCTTTGCCATTGCTGCGCCAATCGAGCAGGTAATCCCCCGGGTCTACATCCGCCTCTGAAATTGACGCAGCGGTCCAGGGTTGGATTCTGTCTCTGAGTTTTTGGCTATTCAAGAACTGCCAGTGGGAGTGAATAAACAGTCCATCCTTCTTCAAAAGTTGATTGACTATCCGCAACAACTCCAGGCGCAGTTCGGTAGAGGGGATATGGTGTAGCACCGCAAAGGCAGTGATCAGTGACCAGTTACCACTTACTACTAACTTTTCGCGAACGAATGAAAGCCTTGTCAAGTCGGCTTCCATAAACCTTGCCGAAAAACCCTCGGGCTGCGCCGCCGCATCTCGGAGCAGAGGCAGGCTGAAATCTACCCCCAGATACGAGCCGCGGTGTCCGCTCTTCGCCAGCGCCCGCGCGAATTCTCCATTTCCACACCCCAGATCGAGTATGGATTCGTCTCCCTGCATCATTTCCAGCACGCGCCGGACTCCCGGCTGAATGCGCTGGCGCGTGGCGGAGAAGGAGTTGCCAAAGCGCGTATAAAACTCCCGATTCATTTCAATTAAGTTAGCTGCGGTAGTCGGATTCACGAGGAAATTATAACGGGTATAATCTTTGCATGTTTTCAGCAAGTGAGATTGACCGACTCTCAGAAGAATTCGAGTCCAAGTCACCGCAGGAGATCATCCGGTGGGCGGTAGACATCTTCTGGCCCCAGGTCGCCTTGAGCTCGTCGTTTCAAACTCAGTCTGTGCCGTTGCTGCACATGGCGTCGCTCATCCGGCGCGATATCCTGATTTTTTTCCTGGACACGGGCTATCACTTCTGGGAAACACACATGTTCCGCGAGCAACTCGCCTCGCACTGGCAGTTGAATGTGCTGGATCTTTACCGCGACGCGCGCTGGGATGAATTCGCCCGCCAGCGTACCCGCACTTTACCTGGCGATGACCCAAACCTCTGCTGCTTCATCCATAAGGTCGAGCCGATGCAGAAGGCACTGAAGGATATGAAGGCATGGATCAGCGGCATTCGCCGCGACCAGACCTCGGCGCGGGCAAACGCAAAGATTCTCGAATTGCAGGAGGATGGCTTGTTAAAGATCAATCCTCTTTTGAATTGGACGAAGGAAGACGTGCAAAGATATGTCGGGGAACACCGGCTGCCAGCGCATCCGTTGTTCCAGCGGGGCTATCGCAGTATAGGCTGCGCTCCCTGCACGATTGCGATCGGAGTCAACGATGACGAGCGTGCCGGTCGCTGGTCTGGGCGCGAAAAGATCGAGTGCGGCTTACATACCGAACTGTTCCGGCAAAAAGACCTAGAACCGGATATAACTCCGCTGGATAAATAACAGATAGATAAGTAGACAGGTAAACACGTAGACAATATGCAGACAGAACGACAGGCGCTTTGGCGCTCCACACACATCCTCACGGAGGATAAAAAAGATCTGGCACGCCTCGTACTGGAGGAAATTCGACGCGGGCACGATGTGACGAAGACCTTGCGCAGCTACCCTCTGCAAGGCGGTGGGTATCTTAACAAGTCCATGCTGGTGGCGGTATACAACGAGATGGTTGCAGCAGGTGAGATCGAGGAAGATGCGCGTTTGCTGGAGCGTATCCGCATGAAGCCGATGCGGACATTATCCGGTGTGACGACGGTGACGGTGCTGACGAAGCCGTACCCGTGTCCCGGCAAATGCATCTTCTGCCCCACCGACGTAAGAATGCCCAAGTCGTATCTCCCTGATGAACCCGGCGCGATGCGCGGGCTTGAACACCAGTTCGACCCGTATGCGCAGGTGCGTTCGCGAATCGAGCAGCTCGAGTCGGTAGGACATCCCACAGATAAAATCGAATTGCTCATCCTGGGCGGCACATGGTCCTCCTACCGGCGTGATTACCAGGAATGGTTCGTCAAGCGCTGCTTCGACGCGATGAATGGACTCCCCCCCGTCTCTGGCGGAGATGTTGTTCAACGGGTAGGCGATAGCGAGCTTGGCAAAGCCCACTCCACCAACGAAACGGCTCAGCATCGCAACGTCGGACTCGTGATCGAGACGCGCCCCGGTGAAATCACGCCCGATGAATTGCGCTGGCTGCGCCATCTTGGCGTGACCAAAGTGCAGATGGGCGCGCAGAGCCTGGATGATCACATCCTTGAAATCAACAAACGTGGCCACGATGTAGAATGCACCCGCCGCGCGGCCGCTTTGCTGCGTGCTGCGGGCTT
>DATFHE010000147.1:0-5449 GCA_035248745.1 Anaerolineales bacterium
GTAAAGTCGAGGCATCCCAAGTTATCCTTCAACTGCTTCTCAGTGCGCGCGCCGAGGATGGGGATCATGCGATACGGTCGCTGGCGAACCCAGTTGATGGCGATCTGTGAAGGGGTACGTCCCGTTTCGTTGGCAAGCTCCATCAGAACGGACGCGATCTTCTTGACCCGTTCGCTGGTGTCCGTAGAACGCTTCGGCTCCTCGGACGGTGCATTGTATTTACCGGTCATCTCCCCACCTTCCAGGACTCCCCAGGGCAGGTACGTCATCTCCATTGCCTGCGTCATCGGTAAAATGTCGCGTTCGGGCGCGCGGCTGGCGAGGCTGTACTCGCCCTGATACGCCACAAAACGTGTCCAGCCCCGCAGGTCTGCCAGGGTGTTCGCCTGGGAAACTACCCACGCAGGGGTATCGGAGATGCCTATGTACAACACTTTTCCAGCCCGGACGAGGTCATCCAAAGCGCGCATCACCTCTTCCACGGGTGTCATTCCATCCCACATGTGCAGCCAGAGCAGGTCAATGTGATCGATATCGAGCCTGCGCAAACTCCCCTCCACCGAGCGGCGCATGTTCTTGCGATGGTTGCCACCATAGTTCGGGTCGGTCGGAAATTCGCTCAGGGTGTATTTGGTGGCAATCACAAAATGATCGCGGTCCGCTTTCGTGAACTCGCCGACGAATTTCTCGCTCGTGCCGTTCGTGTAATTGTTGGCGGTATCGATGAAGTTTCCGCCCGCTTCCGCGAAGGCATCGAATATTTTCCGGCTTTCATCTTTTGGCGCGCCCCAGCCCCAGTCATCGCCAAAGGTCATCGTGCCGAGACAAAGTTCCGAAACACGCAAGCCGCTTTTGCCAAGTAATTTGTAACGCATACGTTAGTCTCCTATCTTTTCTCAACAGAAATTTGAAGTTCGGTCACGTACTCATGTTTGTCGTCGGCGAGGTACGTCTGGGGCAGTTCGAAGTCCAGCCCCTCCGCGCCATAACGCAGGTAGACCTCGCGGATCGGCCCGGTCATTCGATAGTCATTGGCTTCGATCCAAGCGAGCAGCGCGTTGTACGCCTGGTAAATATCCGCATACTCCCCCACATGGACGACACACGCCACACTCGACAGCCGCGGCAGTTGGCGGATGCGGATCGATTCCGTCTCCGGGATTGCGTATCGCAAGGGGACAGCCACCTCCACATCCATCTCCTTCTCCCGATATTCCTCATCGTAATAAATGGAGAAGGGAGGTTTATCTGCCCGCGCCCCGTCGAAGCCGGTGACGTAAGTCTCCACCATATCGAACATCTGCTGGATACGGTCATCGTCCGCGGCAACTTCGCGGTATGTGGCAGCCATTTCGGGCTCGATGTCACGCAGGATCACATCGTACTTCCCATGCCCGGGTGCCTCGCGCATCTGGCGGATGCGCACCTCCAGCCGCTGCAGCTTTTGCTGCTCCGCCTTCATTTGTTCTTCCACTTCTGCCCGCTTGAGCTTCAACATCCCCAGGAGCTGGTCCGTGGAGAGGTCTTCTTCCAGCATCCCCGAAACCTGCTCAAGCGAAAAGCCCAGGTCCCGCAGGGCAAGGATCCGGTTCAAACGCGGCAGCTGCTCAGCAGAGTAATACCGGTAGCCTGTAAAGGGGTCCGTCTCTGAGGGCGTCAACAGACCGAGCTGGTCGTAGTGACGCAGCATCCGCACGGACACCCGGCTCAAACGAGAGAATTCACCAATCTTGAACATGCGCTGAATATACACTCTGACAGTGTGTCAGAGTCAAGGGGCAAAAGGAGGGAAATAATACTCTCGAAGAGATTAGTTAAATGATTTTGAGAAAATAAAAAAGCAAAAAAGCGGAAATGGCAGCCATTATAATGATGTACATGACTCGCTGGATTGACCCGCCTCCTGTGGAGATTCCCGCCTCGTTCGCGGACCTCAACTTATCGTCTCTCGTCGCGCGGACCCTAGTCCGTCGCGGCATCGACACACCGGAGGCTGCGCGCGCCTTCCTGCACCCCGATTCGATTCCATCCACAGCGTTTCCGGGAATCGAGCCGGCTGTCGAGCGGATCCGCGAAGCGATTCGCAGCAAGGAAATGATCTGCGTCTGGGGGGACTTCGACGTGGACGGGCAGACGTCCACAACGGTGCTGGTGCAAACACTGCAGGCGCTGGGAGGGAACGTCATCCATTACATCCCGATCCGCGGTAAGGAGAGTCATGGCGTTCATATCGAGACTCTCCAACCAATCCTCGACAACGGCGTAACGCTCCTCCTCACCTGCGACACGGGTATCACCGCCTATGAAGCCATCGACTATGCCAACTCGCGCGGCGTGGATGTAGTGATCACCGATCATCACGATCTCGGTCCTACGCTCCCGAATGCGAAGGCAATTGTCAATCCAAAGTTGTTGTCGCAGGATCATATCCTCGCAAATCTGGCGGGAGTCGGCGTTGCCTACAAACTCGCGGAAGCGTTAATTACCAATTACCAATTACAGAGCGTGAGCCCCTTAAATCCCGGCTCCCTCCTCGACCTCGTCGCCCTCGGACTCATCGCTGACGTTGCCCTCCTTAAGGGTGAGACTCGTTCCCTCGTACAGCGCGGCATCCAGTTGCTGCGGAACACAGACCGTATCGGCTTGCGGACAATGGCGGAGCTTTCCGGCACGAGCCTCGAATCGCTGACGGAGGAGTCCGTTGGGTTCACATTTGCACCGCGCTTGAACGCGCTGGGACGGTTGGGGGACGCCAACCCGGCTGTTGACTTATTGCTCTCCCACGATCCCGTACGAGCGCGCGTAATCGCAACGCAGATCGAGGGATTGAATTCCCAGCGCAGGCTCCTGACGAATCAGGTCTTCGAAGCGGCAGAAGCGCAATTACGGGAAACGCCAGAATTGCTCTCGGAACCTGCGATCGTTCTCTTCAACGAAAACTGGCCCGGCGGCGTGGTGGGAATCGTTGCCAACAAGCTCGTCGAACGCTATCGCAAACCTGCGATCCTTCTCAATCAATCGGACAACGGCATTCTGCGCGGTTCGGCGCGTTCGGTGGAAGGATTGCACATCACTGAAGCAATCGCCAAGCAAACAGACTTGCTCCTGGGCTTTGGCGGGCACCCAATGGCAGCAGGGCTGGCGCTCGAAGCCTGGAAGCTCCCCGAATTCCGGAAAGGGCTGGGACGGGCGATTGAAGCACAACTGGGGCGCATCGTCCGCCAGGAACCGACGCTGCAAATCGACGCCTGGCTCAAGCTGGACGAGATCGATCTCCCTTTCGCGGAATCGCTCGAAGCGCTGGCGCCCTTTGGACCGGGTAACCCCTCCCTCACGTTCGCAACCCATAAGCTCAGCTTGCGGTCCGTTGCCACAATCGGGAAAAACAGGGAACACTTGCGCCTCACAGTGGAAGATGAGGAGCAAAATATTCAATCCATGTTATGGTGGGGCGGCGCAGGCAATGAACTCCCGGAAGAGGGCAGCAAGTTTGACATCGCCTACTCGATGCGCGCATCCACCTTCCGCGGAAACAAGCAGGTCACGCTGCAGTTCGAAGAATTCCGCATTGTGGAGGAAGTGCCCCCCGAACTCCGAAAACGCAAAGTCGAGATCGTTGACTATCGCCAACAGGTGGAAAAGCTGGAAAGCCTGCAGGTGGAAATGCTGGTATGGGCAGAAGGCGCGGACAAAACCAAAGGCAAGAGTCGTTTTGAACTGCAGCCAGCAGACGAGCTCGCGATCTATACCGCGCCGCCATCCTCTGCCGATCTGCGCACGGCACTTGAAACGGTCAAGCCGAAAAAGGTGTATCTGATCGGCGTTTCCCCCGAGCCGGAAAAAGCAGACGCCTTTCTGGCACGCATGGCAGGGCTTGCAAAATACGTTATCAACCAGAAAGGCGGACATGTCACTGTGGCAGACTTGGCCGCGGCAACCGGTCAACGCGAAGGTGCAATCCGGCTCGGCCTGGAGTGGCTGGCTGCCGGTGGTCACATTTCCATTCAAAGAGAGGATGGAACCGTCCATCTTTCCGCGGGGGAACACGAATCGAACCAGTATCTTCAGCGCGAGTTATATATGGCTGTGAAGGGAATTTTAGAAGAGACGGCTGCCTATCGCCTGCACTTCCAGCGCGCGGATGCCGAAAGCCTTATGGAGTAGGCGTACGTGTGGGGGTTGGCGTGTTCGGAATATCGGGGATGATCACCTGGTCCAGGTTGACCGATCCACCGCCTGTATGTGTGATCAACACCGTGTGTGTGCCACTTACCAGAAGTTCTGAAGCCCACTCGTTTCCACTTGATTCATCCAACGTCTCGCTGATATTGGTATCAATATTAATTCTCAGCTGCCCGAGCGTGAGTCCTCCCTGGTAGATCAGCCGCAACTGCCGGCCGATAAAACGGAACGTGATCGTACTCCCGGGTTCAAACGAAACATGTACCGCGCCAGTCGCCTGCCATCCATCATAGATTATATATTGATGCCCATCATCATAGGTCCCGGGGGTTAGCGGCGAAACAGAGGCGGAAGTCACAGTAGCAGGAGATGTATTGGTCGCATTGGGAAGGGTGAGAACAATCGGTGTAGAAGCTCCCGGGCGCGTGGGTGTCCGGAAAACGGTGGGGGTGGAAGCAAGCTGAGTCACAGGAAAACCGGGGTCTTCTTCGGTGGGCTCTTCACCAGGCTCTTCGAACGGATCGTCTGTCGGCTCAATTTCTGTTTCACCGCCCAATGGAGTGGTGATCGCGGGTTCGGTCCCCAGGTACACATATTGGAAGCGGGTGGCACTCGGAGTCACGGGCACTTCTGCCGGGGAATTAAGCGAACGTCCGATCAGCAGGACGAGGACGATCCCAATGACAGAACACCCGCTGAGGAAGATGGGGATCAAAAGAGTGCGGTCAAGGGCTGGCTGGTTGTCCATGAAGATTAGGAATTTTACGCTGCGTTAGATAATTCCGCTGACAAGTTGACTTTTGAATGAGACAGGCGGTATCATCGGGCAGGAGGATACCACAATCATGCATAATCCACAGGAGCGCTTCGCATGTCTTATACCAAAGCCCACTTCGTTTTTTTTGTCGGAGGGGAATTTTGTTCTTTCGCCAAATACGATCATCGTGGTACAAGCGGAGAATAGCGAAACTGCTTTCATTTCATACATTCTCTCTAAATCTCTGGGAGAGGTCAGTGGTTACGAAATCGCAGTGATGGCGCATGGCAACAACCAGGAACGAGGCAACATCCATCTTTCCTTAGACACTGATGACAGCCTGGGCGAAGAGGGATACGAATTATCGGTCACAACGGACAGCGTAAGACTCAATGCGAACTCGCCGGCGGGGCTGTTTTATGGCGTGCAGACTCTCCGTCAATTGCTCCCTGTCCATTCTTCTGATGCTGTGAGTTTGCCTGCGCTGTCAATACGCGACATCCCTCGCTT
>DATFHE010000148.1:0-2939 GCA_035248745.1 Anaerolineales bacterium
CAAGAGCAAACGAAAATCCCGGCGAATAGAAGGTTGTCGCCACCAGTGTAAAAGAAGAAGGAGCAGGGCTCCTCCCAAAGCGATCAGGAATGCCAAGAGAAAAAGATCACCCGGCACCAACTGTAATGCCTGCAGGATGGCAAATAGAACACCAATCACATAAACAATCCCGACCAGCCAGCGTGGTAATCGTCCTAACGGACGGGGGAAGACCCAGTGCAAATGCAGGTAAACAGGTAAAGATAACCAGATCGCCACCCGTAGAACAATGGCACTGTACCAGATGTGATAGGCAGACAAGCCGCTTCCGGCTGTCAACCAGATCGCTGTCAGAAAATTGAAAAGGGACATCAAGACCCAGCTGTCATCTTTTGGCCGCACAAGCGAAACGGTTATGATCCCAGCCAGCCAGAAAACATAAACGAGCCACCATTCACTCTCAAACTGATCCTGGAACTCGCCCGGACTCGTGAGAGGATATTTCCATGAGGTATTTACCTGCTCTTCGTTTCGCTCCACTCGGATGGGAACTATATCACCAGGTTTGTAGCCTTCAAAAAACGGGCGCGTTAGGTCCGCTTGGAACTCCTCCCAAGTCATAGAACCGATCTGGAGAATTCGATCATTTTCTCGAAGGGTAGGTTCAGGTTGTTTGTCAAATACCGTGACTACAAGACCTGTCCCAGCATCCACGCGGACGCCATAGGAATGCCTGAAAAACTTAGCATAGGTATATGTCAGCAAGATTGCGAGCACAAGCCAAGGTACAACCCATTCGAAGACCAACCGGAGGGAATTGTTTTGTATTTTCATTTTCTTGCCTGTGATATTGTGGTTTTCAAAGCGCTCTAATCGGCTATTACCGGTGTCAGACAACTCGCGGCCGCGATCTGACGGAATCAAATATCGTGAAAAGGAGGTGTGTAGGAAGAAAAACCCCTTAAATCTATACAAGTTGCACGGCAAATAATTTTAATCAATATTAAGGAGACAATCAATGAACACAATGAAAGGCTTTTATGCCTCTATCTCTTCGGCAGCTCGGCTGCAAGGTTCGTACCTGGAAGCGCTGTCCGAAATTACCAAGATGAGCCAACAGCAAGCCAGGGCTATCCAGAGCGATATGGCTTGGCAACAATGGAGCCAGCAAAATCCGGAGACTATGGCACGCGAGGCGTAGTCGCAGTATAGCACGGACGGGCCGGAGGTTTTCGGCCCGTCTTTTCGGAGAAATAAAGATGGACATCTATCAACGAACGACTGATTATCTCTTAACCTTGCCCATTTTTGAGGCATGGGCGGAGATGAAAACGATCCTTCAACGCGCCGCTTCCTTACGGCCGCGCGATTGGCAGTTGCCGGTTCTAGCCTGTCAGGCTATTGGGGATGTAGATAAGGCGGTACCGGCTTCTGCCGGGTTGGCTTGCGCGCAGATCAGCATTATCCTGGTGGACGACATGCTCGATGACGACCCGCGCGGAGAATATCGGTATACTGGCCACGGTAGAGCTTCTAATCTTGCCCTCGCCTTCCAGTCCGCGGGTATGGACACCCTGATTAAGAGCGGCGCGAGTTCGTCCGCCTGGCTGGAGGCGCTAAACAGTTTGAACCGCATGATGCTCACCACAGCGCACGGGCAGGAACTGGATGTCCAAAATTCGGAAGATGAAGATTCCTACTGGCGTGTCGTCGAAAACAAAAGCGCGCCCTTTTACGGATGTGCGTTCCATCTTGGCGCTCTATTCGCTGAAGCCCGTGAAGAGACGGCTCAAAACCTGGAACAACTCGGTCGAATTTACGGCGAGATGATTCAGATCCACGACGACCTGAACGACACGATGGCAGTCCCTGCGAACTCCGATTGGTTGCAAAAGCGAAAGCCGCTCCCTATTCTTTTTGCACTCACGGTGGAACACCCTGACCGGGCTCGCTTTATGGAATTGTATGAAGATATTTCTGTTGGAGGTGCCCTACGGGAAGCACAGGAAATTTTGATCCGCTGCGGAGCTGTTAGTTACTGTGTGGACCAATTAATACGCAGGCATCAAATCGCGCAGGAAATCTTGAACAAAACACAATTGGCTCATAAAGAGATCCTTGACTCTTTGCTTGGGGAAGTGATCGCCCCCGTGTGGAAACTCTTTGAAAGCCTGGGGCTTTCGCCTCGTGCTTTGCCTACAGTGACATCAGCGCCGAGTCAGGAGTGATGATGCCCATTTGTTTCGCTTTGGCAATTGCTGCCGCCCGGGTTTGCACACCCAGTTTTAAGTAAACGGTGGAAAGGAGGTTGCGCAGCGTCGAATTGGCAATTTTCATCTTGGCTGCCAGTTCTGCTGTTTTACTGTTGGGATAAGCCGCACACAGGGAAAGTGCCTCAAGCTGGCGAGTCGTAAAAGGCTCGGTGATTCTCCCCGGAAATACCCGTAAGACTTTATCGCTGAAACATGGATCGCCATTCGCAATGGAAAGAATCCATTTTCCCAGCTCCTGAATCTTACTGCTGTCGTTTTTCAAGATGTAGCCCACTGCACCCGCCTCCACAATTGCCCGGATCAAACCCGGTTCGTTGTGCATACTAATGACCAGAATTGCCAGGTGGGGGTACATTTTGAGCAGCTTTGGAATGGTGTGGAGAATGGGATAAGAATTCTGATTTTCTTGTGAGGCAGGCACCTCTACATCCAAAATTAAAACATCTACAGGATGTTTCTTGAGTGTCGGTTCGAGGTCGTCCCCGTATTCCAGAGTCTTTACGACTTCAATCTCAGGAACCTGGCTCAACCGGAACTGATATCCATCCACAATACTCTGATGGTCATCCATAATGATCACTTGGATTTTATTTTTCATTCCTCTTCCAATCTCAGTGCTTCACGAAAGCTGAATTGAAAGGGTCCCCGACAACAAGGATGCGGGCGTACGCCCGCATCCTTGTTGTC
>DATFHE010000149.1:0-3908 GCA_035248745.1 Anaerolineales bacterium
CTTCGACAACCATTCCCTCTGCGGCATCGGCAGGGCTTGGCATCCCGCCGCGTTACCTCACGAACATCATCGCCGTGACCAAGGCGTACACGACGCGCGTCGGCGCAGGACCACTGCCCACAGAACTCCATGATACTGAAAGCGAAGTGTATAAAAAATTCGCCGAGACCGCCGCCACGACAGGGCGTACACGTCGTGTGGGCTGGCTGGACCTGGAGATCGTGAGAACTGCGGTGCAATTGAGTGGCGCAACTGAGATATGTCTGACCAAGCTGGATGTGCTGAGTGGGTTGAACGAAATCAAAATCTGCACACATTATGAGTTAAGCTGTGACCCCGTCCGTTATGCGGATGTGGACTCCTATGGTTTGGAAAACGTGGAAACTGTGTATGAGACGGTTCCAGGTTGGACGGAAGATATCAGCGGGGCCAGGTCTTTTGACGAGTTGCCCATGAATACGCAACGTTATGTCAAGCGAATCGAAGAAGTGGCAGGCATCCCTGTGAAATGGATCGGGGTGGGACCGGAGAGAGAATCGACGATAAGAAGGTGAAAGCAGGTCAAGGCGGTGTCGCCAGGATGATGCTCATGATCCACAGAAAGAATGCAACGGGTTCCTGCCGCTCGATCAATCAGTAACTCTTAGCCTGAGGCTTTCTGGATCTTATACTCGCGATAGCCAAGTCCCTGCCATGTAGTAGGGACTTTTTCTATTTTGTTAGAGATACTTTTAGTATATAAACGTGACAATCCGATCTCTGTAAAGTATTTTGGGTGAGACTCTGAAGTAAATCCGCGAGTATCAAGGCTGGTTATGAGATGAAAAAGCTATTATCAAATCTACCTACTCTCTTCAAACTTAGCTTCCAGGATTGGAAGGAAGACAAGGCTTCACGACTATCTGCCTCGCTCGCGTACTACACGATCTTCTCTCTCGCGCCCATGTTGCTGATTATCCTTGCTGTGACAAGTATTTTTTGGTCACGAGAGGCTGTGCAAGATCAGGTTCTCGCCCAGGCAGAAGGCTTAGTTGGTGCAGAGGGTAGAACATTTATCTCAGACCTGCTCAACACCGCAAGCACCCCGGCAAAAGGCATCCTTGGCACTATCATAGGGCTCGTCACACTCATCTTCGGCGCCCTGGGTGTTTTTAATGAACTGCATAACGCCCTCAATACGATTTGGGAAGTCGAGGAAGAAGAAGACACAAAAGGTGGTTTCCTAGAAGGAATTAAGAAGGTCATCTTTGGGCGTTTGCTTTCCTTTGGCATGATCCTTGGTATTGGGTTTCTCTTGCTGGTTTCATTAGTCATCAGTGCCGGACTCTCTGCCATGCAGGAAACTGTTGGTAATGCCATCCCACTTTCCGAGATCCTTTTGCAAATCGTAAACCTCATCATATCCATCGGGGTCATTACTGTCTTATTTGCATTAATCTTTAAGTTCCTACCAGATGCTGAAATCGCCTGGCGCGATGTGTGGCTGGGCGCTTTTGTGACTGCTCTGCTATTTTCATTAGGTAAATTTCTGATCGGGCTCTACCTGGGGAATAGTACTGTTGGCTCCTCCTTCGGCGCGGCTGGTTCTTTAGTACTACTGTTGCTATGGATTTACTACTCCGCTCAAATCCTGTTGTTCGGTGCAGAATTTACACAGGTCTATGCGAATCAACTGGGTTCGAAAATTGTGCCTGAAGGAGAAGATGCGGCTGTAAATACAGTGACTTCGCCAGCCGGACTACAACCAGGGAAAGACATCCAGCCCCAGCTCCCGGTGCCTGCCGCGGCTGCGATTATACGGCGGGAGGGCAAGCTTGAGCACCAGAATCAACAAACCGCGCGAGTGTTTGTGGGGCTGATGGCTGCGTCATTTTTCACGGGCATTTTGACCACGATTTTTGGTCTGCGGAGGAGGTGATCCCCTACATTAAAACGAAACCCTTTCTCTCTTCCAGTGTTCTTATGCTATAGAACATAGAGACGTAACAATCGATTTTTGTTTTCGTTTCTATCAATGAGCGGGACGAAAACCCCGCCCAGTCAAGTATCAACCAACCTATATTCAGTTCTTTTCGGAGGTAAACATGAATTTCATCTTATGGATCATCTTCGGTGCCATCGCTGGATGGATTGCAAGCATCATCATGGGCCGAAACGCTCAGATGGGCGCGCTCGCCAACATTGTGGTTGGTATCGTGGGTGCCCTGATCGGCGGGTTCCTGATGAGCAACGTCTTCGGGGCGCAGGGCGTGACCGGCTTCAACCTGACCAGCCTGATTGTCGCCATCCTTGGCGCGATCGTCCTGCTTTTCCTTGTGGGTCTGGTACGCCGAAGCTAGGCTCCAAAAGTACATATTGTCCGACAAAGCGCCTTGCATGCATTCATGCAAGGCGCTTTTGCATTTGGGCGAAACAGAGTGGTTGGTTATAATGGATTTCTATGCCCAGACTCTCCATTCTTTCCCACGATGCAGATGAATACAGGCGGCTCTTAGAAAAGTCTCAGCTCCCGAAGCTGGAGTTTTCATCAGACCCCGCGCAAAGTGATATTGTCCTCGGCGAACCGAAACGCATCCGGGATGCACTGCCCCAGCTTCCCCATCTAAAGTGGGCGCAATCCATCTATGCGGGGGTTGAGCCGCTTGTCGATTCGGCGCAGCGCCGTGATTACATCCTGACGAATGCACGCGGTGTTTTCGGGCAGTCGATGTCCGAGTATGTGTTTGGCTATCTCTTGTTCCGTGAACAGAAAATCCTGGAGCGGATACAGGCGCAGCGGTCCCTGCAATGGCAGAGAAAGGAACCGGGTCTTCTGCGTGGTAAGACGATTGGTTTGCTTGGCGTCGGTTCCATTGGCGCGCACCTGGCGGGGACCGCGAAACATTTTGGCATGACGGTAAGAGGCTATACACGCGGAAGTGAGACCAGTACACAGGTAGACAGTTATTTTCACGGCGACGACCTGTTCAAATTCGCGGGGGGATTAGATTATCTGGTCAGCGTTCTGCCAAGAGTAAAAGAGACCAATAAAATCGTGGATGCAAAATTGCTTGATGCCCTGCCCTCACATGCCGTTTTTATCAACGTGGGTCGCGGAAATGCTGTAGACGAACCGGCGTTGGTCAAGGCATTGAATGAGGGCAAACTCGCGGCAGCGATCCTGGACGTGTTTGAACAAGAGCCTTTGCCTGAAGGGCATCCCTTCTGGACTGCACCCAACCTGTATATGACATTCCATACCTCCGCGATCAGTTACCCGGAAGATTTAGCAAAGCTGTTCGTAGAGAATTATCAGCTTTACATCCAGGGCAAGCCATTGAAGTATGTGGTTGATTTTGAGAGAGGCTATTAGGTGGAGGCAGTCAGGTAGATAAGCCAGGTGTGTACTTCCCAAGGGAGAACTCATGACTGTAACGATCCTTGACATTCAGCAAGCCGCCGAACGGATTCAGCCATATATCCATCGCACCCCGGTATTGACCAACGAGAGCCTGAATACGAAGACCGGCGCGCAAGTGTTTCTCAAGTGTGAGAATCTGCAAAAGGTGGGGGCGTTCAAATTTCGCGGCGCGTGCAACGCCGTATTCTCGCTCACAGAAGAGGAAGCCGCGCGTGGTGTTTGCACGCATTCCTCGGGTAACCATGCGCAGGCGTTAGCGCTGGCGGCGAAGATGCGCGGGATCCCGGTGTATATTGTTATGCCAGAAAATGCGCCATCGGTAAAGAAAAAGGCGGTTGCTGGATATGGAGGACAGATCACGTTCTGCGCGCCAACTCTGGAAGCGCGTGAAGCAACGCTTAGGCGTATATATGAAAGGACGGGCGCCAATATCGTCCACCCATACAATGACGAACGCGTCATTGCGGGCCAGGGGACCGCGGCGCTGGAGCTGCTGGAGGACGTCCCG
>DATFHE010000150.1:0-4140 GCA_035248745.1 Anaerolineales bacterium
ACATTCCATACTTGGGCAAGCTGTGCAACATGAATATGCAATGGCTCTCCAGACTCCAGAATCAAGTCCTGCAAATCACCGGCGCCCGGATTGGATGTTTTGCACAACAGGAAAATTCCTTTTTCGGAGTCCTGAATAAAAGGTTCGATAGAATCCTTCCCAAGATACGGGCTCAACGTAATGCAATGCACGCCAAGGGTCTCAAACGCCGCTCTAGCATATGCTTCCGCAGTAGAGGCGATATCCCCGCGTTTCGCGTCCAGGATGACGGGAATCATCGAGCCAAGGCGATTCGATTCTTCGTGGATGGCATCGATAACATCTTTGAGGGCATTCCACCCATCCGCGCCGAAGACTTCGAAGAAAGCCGCATTGGGCTTGAACGCCGCCGCATAGCGGGAAGTCTGTTTCACAAGATTCAAGCAGAAGTCCCGCGCGGCTTCAGCGGTGGGAGCAGGTAAATCATCGACATGAGGATCCAGCCCAATGCAAAGCAGGGATGAACAATCATCCACGCGTTTTTCCAGAAACGTGAAAAAGGATTCCATGGTTGTAGTATACAGGGAAATAAGTACATACGTAAACAAGTTTACATATATACCTGTTTACTCGTCTGCTTGTCTACGCCTTTCCCAGCACCATTGCCAGTAATGCCATCCGAACATAAAGCCCGTATTCCATCTGCCGGAAGTACGCAGCGCGAGGGTCCTCGTCAAAGTCCACGCTGATTTCGCCCACGCGCGGCAGCGGGTGCATCACAATCATCTCCTGCTTGGCAGCCTTCATGATCTGAGGGTCGATCACGTACGCGCCCTTGACCTTCTCATACTCGGCTGGATCTTCAAAGCGTTCCTTCTGGACGCGCGTCACATACAACACGTCAGTCTCGGGCAGTGCGCTTTCGAGAGAGTCAAACTCTGCCTGCAGAATGCCTTTCTCGCCGACTTCGTTCAATACATCCTTTGGCATTCGCAGGATTTCAGGCGAAACGTAGTTGATCTTGACTTTATACAAGGATAGCAGCCGCGCCAGCGAATGGACAGTGCGTCCATATTTTAGATCGCCGAGCATCGTGACAGTCATACCATCGATTTGTCCTGCGCCAAGCTCTTCAAAAATGGTAAAGGTATCGAGCAGTGCCTGTGTAGGATGTTCGCCGACCCCATCTCCCGCGTTGATGACCGGTTTGCGCGCGGCTTTCGCTGCGATCGCCGCCGATCCCGTCTCGGGATGGCGAAGCACGATCACGTCCGCGTAGCATTCGAGCGTGCGGATGGTATCAGGCAAGCTCTCACCCTTTGACACCGATGAATACTTCACTTCGTTGATCGGAATGACAGACCCGCCGAGTCGCTCCATCGCAGCGGTGAACGATGACGAGGTACGCGTTGAAGGCTCATAGAAAAGGTTCGCTAAAATCTTCCCTTTCAATAAGTCAAATGTTCCCACTCGCTCGACCATGCCGCGCATCTCGTGCGCCACCCCGAAGATATACTCCAGATCTTCACGCCTGAATTGTTTGACGGAAATAATGTCCTTGCCATACCAGGGCGCTGTGCGCTGGTCTCCAAAAGGGAGGTAGGGGCTTGTGTGGTTTGTATTTGGCATTTGAACTCCTTGGGAATTAGGGACTGGGAATTGGTAATTAGAAATTGGGGATTAGAGATTGGTTGCGTGCTAACAGTGAACCTCATTGCCCAGACATACTCTTCCTATCAAAAAGATGGTTTGCCAGCGGGATGATGTTGACTACCGGTTCTTCATAAGGATGGATACGATTAATCACGTGTAATGCTTCATTCACCAGTTCGCGCTTGCAATTGACTTCTACTTTAAGCTCGGCAACTTCGCTGATCTTGCCTTCTTCTCCTTCAAAGGGATTGGAACCTAGCAAAGGCCGGAAAAACCCGCGCACAGAAACCATGGTCACACAGTGATCGTAATCTCCAATTCGCCCGACACCAACATTTGCCAGCTCATCGCGGATTTTGAACGCGTACTCCTCCGGCACAAAGATTTCCAGTTTTACCTCTGTAAAATCGTTCATATTCCCTGCTTTCTAACATTCTCTCCATAGCCAGGTTTCGCAAGAATTTTGCCGTCTTCGAAAGCGGTCTTGCCTCGTAATACTACTTTTGTAACTTTACCCTTGGCTTTCCAGCCTTCGAAGGGAGTCCAGCCGCAGCGTGTGAATTGGTCCTGCGCGCGGATTTCATATTCTGCATTTTCATCCACTTCGATCCAGGTTTCGGGCTGCTCGGGAAGATGAAAAATCTTTCTCGGGTTGGTTACTGATTTCTCAATCATATCGTCAACAGTCAGGCGTCCATCATTTACCGCTGTAAGCAGCAATGGCAATAATGTTTCCAACCCCGGGAATCCTGGCGGCGGATTTTCGGAGTCTTTTTCTTCGAGGGTGTGAGGGGCATGGTCGGTGGCAAAGCAATCGATAACGTCCATGTTTTCCCATAACGAATCGACATCTTCCCTTGTCGCGAGCCGCGGTCTCACTTCTCCGCGCCCCGGATGTCCCTTGCTAATGGCTGGGATATCTTCCTTTGTGAGGAATAAATGATGCGGGCAGACTTCGCACGTCACTTTGATGCCCCGTTCTTTGGCGGCTTTGATGAGCAGAATTTCCTCTTTCAATGAGACATGCGCAATATGGACAGGTCGATCGTAGATCGCAGCGAAGAGAATTCCGGCTGCCATGGTCCGCGATTCGGAATGCAACACGATCGGATATTCCTTTGGATAGTTTGCAAAATGCGGCATCCAGAGCGTCATATCGTCGAGGCGAAGTTCGCCGAACGTGGAGTCGAGGTACATCTTCAAGCCCGCGGCTTGAGACGCCAGCACAGGAAGCTGAGCTGCGTTGTCCGGTCCCGCGCCGAGAAATTGAGCATAATCACAGCGTGCTTTTTGCCTTGCGGCATCGAGGGCAAGCTCGAGAGTCGATGCGTCGAATATCGCCGGTTGCGTATTCGGCATTGCCAGGATCATGGTCACGCCGCCCGCAAGAGCAGCCTGGGTGGCTGTGTCCCAATCTTCTTTGTGGGTTTGTCCGGGTTCGCGCACATGGACATGAGGGTCAATTAAGCCGGGGAGTTTGAGCATAGATCAATTTCCGAAAATCGTCTATTGCGATATAAAAAAGAGAGCCGCTAGCGGCTCTCTTAATAAATCTGAGAAGAAAGTGTGACTTGAATGGCAGCGAGTCGGAGGTCCCGAAGGAAACGGCTGGTCATTTCGGCGTGATTCTACGCAGAGCAGGTTCTTTGTCAAGGGTATGTTCGAGTGCCGAATGTTATAATCCCGCGCATCACTTTGTCAGGAGACTTACATGGCATATACAAATGTCAAGGTTCCCGAAGGCGGGGCGAGAATTTCCATCAAGGATGGAAGATTAGACGTTCCCGATCATCCGATTATCCCCTTTGTGGAAGGCGATGGCACAGGGCGGGATATCTGGCGCGCCTCTGTGCGCGTGTTCGACGCCGCGGTGGAAAAAGCCTACGGCGGCAAACGCAAAGTCCATTGGATGGAAGTTTACGCCGGTGAGAAATCGTTCAGGATGTTCCAGAGCTGGCTGCCCGATGAAACGACCGAGGCGTTCAAGGAATTCCTTGTAGGAATTAAGGGTCCCCTCACGACTCCCGTCGGAGGCGGTATCCGCTCCCTGAACGTTGCTCTGCGCAAGATTCTGGACCTGTACGTCTGCCAGCGCCCTGTCCGTTATTACAGCGGTGTGCCCTCCCCGGTGAAACACCCCGAGCATGTAGATATGGTCGTCTTCCGTGAAAACACGGAGGACATTTATGCTGGCATCGAGTTCCAGAACGATACGGAAGAAAACAAGAAGTTTAAGGAAGTTTTCCAGGAAGCGTTCCCCAAAGAATATGCCAAGATGCGCTTTCCCGATACATCAGGCATTGGGCTGAAGCCTGTCTCTGTTGAAGGGACCGAACGCCTGGTGCGCGCAGCGATCAGCTGGTCGCTGGCGAACAAGCGCAAAAGCGTGAACTTCGTTCATAAGGGCAATATTATGAAGTTCACGGAAGGTGCATTCAAGGACTGGGGGTATGCCCTCGGAAAACGCGAGTTCCGGGATGACGTTGTGACGGAGCGCGAGAGCTGGAT
>DATFHE010000151.1:0-3159 GCA_035248745.1 Anaerolineales bacterium
ACTCTGGTCGCAACCCATTACCCGGAGCTCAAGACCTTTGCGCATTCGACGGAAGGTGTGGTCAACGCCTCTCTCGAATTCGATATCAAGACTCTGCGTCCCACCTATCACCTGACAATCGGACTCCCCGGACGCTCCAATGCGTTGCTCATCGCCCAGCGACTCGGTCTGCCGCAGCCGATTATTGAATCTGCCAGGGGTGAAATCAACCCCGATGACCTGCGCGCCGACAAGCTGCTGGATGACATCCGCAAGGAACGCAACCGCACCTCCCGTGAGCGCCAGAAGCTGGAAAAGGCGCGTGACCGCTTCGAAGCGCAAACCAGAGAGCTCGAAACGCGCCTGGAGAAAATCGAAGATGAACGCCGTGAAGTCTTAGCCAGGGCGCGCGCCGAAGGCGAACTGGAAGTTGCGGTACTCAAGAGAAACATTGATTCTCTCAAGTCACAGTTGAAAAAAGCAAGGCAGCCACTGGACGCAATCAAAACAATCGAAGAGAAGATAGAAGACATCGAGGAGAAAGTCGAAGCACCGGTGGAAAGACGATCGAGCGTAGACCGTGGACGATCGTCCATTGTCAGTCGTCCATTGTCACTGGGAGAACGCGTGTTAGTGGGCACCTTAAATACAGAGGGAGTGATTACCGCACTGGGTGAAGCAGAGGCGGAGGTTCAAATTGGAAGTCTGCGCGTACGAGCGCGCCTGACGGATCTGGTGAGAAAGTCGGGTGAACAATCTCCAGTTTCCAGCAATCAGACCGTGGCCGATAGTCCAAAGACCAGTGTCAATCGTCCACAGTCCACTGTCTCTTCCCCCGGCATAGAGTTGAACCTGCGCGGCAAACTCGTCGAAGACGGGCTGGAAGAACTGGATCGCTATCTGGAACGAGCCTATTCTTCCGGCTTGCTGTTCGTGCGGATCGTCCATGGCAAAGGGACGGGCAGGCTGCGGGATGCAGTGCGCAATGCCTTGCGGTCCAGTCCGTATGTGGCTTCGTTCGAGGAGCCAAAAGACAATGAGGGCGGTGCTGGCGTGACCGTTGCCAGGATGGCGAAGTAAGTGGAGTAAGGTATGACTCTTGAGGAAGCCATTCAGCAAATGAATGACAAGATCAACGCCGCCTGCCCCGATGTAGAGATCAAGTCTGTGAAGATGTCTGAGGAAGAGGCACGTTTGAGTGTATACGCGCCTGCTGGTGATATGCAAGCCATCAAAGATGCAACCTTTATGCCTGTCATCGAGTTATTGAACAGCGAGGGATTGGATATTCAAGTGTTTGTCTATGACAAAGACGCGCCGCTAAAGGGTTAAACACCTTTACACAAAAAGAGTAGAGCAGCCGCTCTACTCTTTTGTTATTCTCCCGCCACCGCTCGCCAGACGACGTTCAAAGCCGCCAGCCCCGTCATGCGATGGCGCTCCAGCGCCTCTTCGGTGAGATAAATATCACCTTGCAAGGGACGGTCATCGCGTGTGTACAACCCGCGGTTGGGGAGATCTGAGACTACCGCCCAAAAATTCCAGAGGGGAAGGTCATATTCCGCTGCCAGCACTGCCATATCGCGGTTAATGCGCTCATCCTTTTCGCGGTTATCCGCTTTCGTACCGAGGATGGGGACTACGCCCGCATCGAGTAACTGCAGAATGACGCGGCGAAGATATTCTGTATTGCGCGATTCAAAATGGGTACCCACCTGAATAATGACAAACGACGGACGATGGATTCGTAACTCACATTCTACAGGCGTCTCGGCAAAGGTACAGCCATATTCACCGCGGTGCCATTGTGTCCACAACAGGGAACCGGGGGTTGTGCCATCCTGTGCTGTGGGGCTTTCACGGTTAAAGGAGCCTCCAAAGTAATCCACCACCTCCTGCAATTCCGGAGAAAGGTTCTCGATTACCGTAGCATCCGTTTCAAAGACGCCGAAGAATTCAGCCGGACGCAGCTGGCAGTCCCCGAAGATTGAAAACGTATGAGGGTCATTGCCCAACGCCAGGCCTCGTTCATACACTTTCTGCAAACTTGCGTCGATTGTTTCGGGAATCACGGGGAGGGCTTTCCACGCATTTGCCTCGGCTTCGGTCGTGGGCGGAGCAGGGCTAGCTGTTGGCATCCGAGTCGGTTGCGGGGTGATCGGGGAAAATTGCTTCGGCTTCTTCGTAGCTGTAAACTGCACTAGGGGTATGGCCGCCTGCGCGGGAAGAGTCTGCGTCGGCAGGATGACGGGTGCACTTTCGGGCTCGCTGTCTCGCACAGGCACAGAGGTCGCTTCCTCTGCGCAGGAAACCAGGAGAACACATACCAACACGGCTATAAGTAAATGCTTCATCAAGTCAGAGTATAGCGGGGGAAAATTAAGTGGTGATGAATTTTTATGCTACACTACGCTTATGGCGTATCAGGGACTCCTCCACAAATACGGTTATCTGCTCGACCTCCCCTATTACACACAGACTGTCAGCCTGCTCGAAGGCAACACGCCCTTAATCAAGGCGGATCGTCTATCGCGCGAGCTTGGCGGTGGATTCGAACTGTTCATCAAATATGAAGGACTCAACCCGACAGGTTCGTTCAAGGATCGCGGCATGACCGCTGCAGTCAGTGAAGCCCTGGGACGCGGCGCGACGACGGTTATCTGCGCTTCGACGGGCAACACAGCCGCGTCTGCCGCCGCCTATGCAGCGCGCGCCGGGATGAAGTCCATTGTGCTGATTCCGCAGGGAAAGGTCGCGGCGGGCAAACTCGCCGGCGCGATCGCCTATGGCGCGCAGGTCATTCAGGTCGACGGTTCCTTCGACGACTCTCTGACTATGGTTGTCGAGATCACGAACAAGCATTCGATCTGTCTGGTGAACTCGATCAATCCTCATCGTATCGAAGGCCAGAAAACTGCTGCCTTCGAGATCTGTGACCGGCTTGATTCTGCACCGGATTGGTTATGTTTGCCGGTGGGAAACGCAGGTAATATCACCTCCTACTGGGCAGGCTTCAAACAATATGATGAGATGAAAGCCACAGGCCTGCCACACATATTGGGCGTCCAGGCGGCAGGCGCGGCGCCATTAGTGTCCGGTCATCCCATTGAACGTCCAGAGACCGTCGCGACAGCCATCCGCATTGGCAAGCCCGCCCGTGGCGAGCAGGCTTTACAAGCT
>DATFHE010000152.1:0-6006 GCA_035248745.1 Anaerolineales bacterium
ACTTCGAGAAGCGGCTCCAGCTCATTGACAGAGTCACCTTCCTTTTTAAGCCACTTTGTGACGGTGACTTCTTCGACGCCCTCTCCTAGTAGAGGAACTAAAACCTTTGTTGCCATACATTCTCCTTGTTTTCACCGCGGAGACGCGGAGAACACAGAGTTTTTTATTCTTTGAGCTTATGAACCAGCCGTTTGATGCCGTTTTTGAGAATTGTCACATTGAAATTTAGAATAAGCCCAACTTGCCAGCCGCCCAATCTCATATAGGTCAGAGTTTGTGCTTCATGAATAGGCAATATGGAATCAACCGTTTTCAATTCGACAATGACTTCATCATTGACCAATAAATCGATTCGATATCCAATATCCAGTTTTTTGTTTTTGTACGTCACAGGTAAAACAATCTGACGTTTGAATGGAATCATTCTTAATAAGAGCTCCTCACACAGACATTCTTCATATGCTGATTCGAGTAATCCAGGGCCAAGATGGCGATGAACTTCAATTGCCGCGCCGATAATAGCCTCTGTGGTTTTATTCACATCCAATATCTCACTACGCGATACAAACTTCATCTCAATCCTTAATACTCTCAGCGTACTCTGCGTCTCCGCGGTTAACGAAGCGGAGGATACGCTGCAGGATTCACTTCATGCATCATCTCATACACCGCGTCAAATATCGTCTCCGCATTCGGCTTGGACCAGTAGTCGCCGTCGCTGCCGTATGCAGGGCGGTGTGCTTTTCCAGAAAGGGTACGTGGCTCGGCGTCGAGGTGATAATAGCCGCCCTGCTTTTCGATGACCTCCTGCATCATGTACGCAGTTCCCCCACCGGGTACATCTTCATCCAAAAACACGATGCGGTTGGTCTTCTTGAGAGACTCTATAATTTTTCTATGAACATCAAACGGCAATAAAGACTGCACATCGACCACTTCGATTTCAATCCCTGCCTTCGACAACTTCTGCGCGGCATCCAGCGCAATGCGGCAGCACGCGCCATACGTGACGACAGTCAAATCACGGCCCTCGCGGATCACCTCCGGCACACCTAGCGGAATCGTGAACTCAGCGATGTTATCGGGTAACCTCTCTTTGATGCGATAGCCGTTCAATACCTCCACGATCACGGCAGGCTCATCCGCTTTCAATACGGTATTATAGAACCCTGCGGCTCGCGTCATATCACGCGGCACCAGCACATTGATCCCGCGCGCCAGATGAATGATTCCCGCCATTGGTGAGCCCGCGTGCCAGACCCCCTCCAGGCGGTGACCGCGCGTACGGATGATCACTGGCGCCGCCTGTCCGCCCACCGTACGCCAGTGCAGATTGGCAAGGTCGTCAGACATGACCTGCAGGGCATATAACAAATAGTCCAGATATTGAATCTCACAGATCGGACGCAGTCCACGCATCGCCATGCCGATCGCCTGTCCCAGAATCGTTGTCTCACGGATACCCGTATCGCTCACGCGCAACGCGCCGTATTTTTCCTGCATCCCTTTGAAGCCCTGGTTTACATCACCAAGGAAGCCGACGTCCTCGCCAAACGCGATCACGCGTGGATCACGCCCCAGGATCGAATCAAACGCAGCGTTCATCACTTCAAAGCCCATTACGGTGGGCGAGGATCCCGAATAGACAGGCTTCACCTCTTTGACCGCAAGTGCTTTGCCGCTGTGCAGATAGGAGCCATAACGTTCATCATTGATCGCATCCTGTTCGTTCTTCCACACAGATAGAACCTGCTTGGACGGGTTGGCTTCCTGCTGTAAGACTCGCAGTGCCTCATGCGCGGCACTATGGACATCACGTCGCAGCGGCGCAGGGAGGGCTGCCAGCCTCTCCTTGATCTGAGTCAACTCGGAGCCGTGCGAGGAACTCCCAGCGATCTCATCAAGCATGTCCATGACCTGGTCGCGCTCCTCGAGGATCGGCGCGAGGTATGCCTCCCAGGCAAGCTTGCGGATTCCCTCCACGGTCGCGTAATCCTCTTGTTCCAGCGCAACCAGCTCCGGTTCGGTCAGGACACCTTGCTGGATCATCCACTCGCGCATTTTACGGACGCAGTCATATTCCTCTTCCCACTTCAGCCGCTCGGGCGATTTATAGCGCTCGTGGCTGCCCGAAGTAGAGTGACCCTGCGGCTGCGTGACTTCGGTGATGTGTACCAGTTGAGGGGTGTGATCCTGACGGGCGATCTCGGAGGCGTTTGCATAGGTCTCGAGCAGAGACGGGTAATCCCAGCCGCGCACTTGATGGAGGTCATAGCCGTTTTCACAATTCTTTTCAAGAGATGGATCGCGCTGAAATCCCTGCAGGATGGCGTGAATATTTTCCTTGACCATCTGGAACCGGTTGGGGACAGAAATTCCATAGCCATCATCATAGACCGTTATAACGGCAGGCGCCTGCAATACTCCGATCGCGTTGACCGACTCCCAGAACATGCCCTCGGCTGTGGAGGCGTTGCCGATGCTGGCAAACACTACCTCGTTGCCGTCTTTTGAAAATTGGGTGAAGCTTTGTAATTCCTCCAGCTTGCGATACAGGACAGAGGCGTAGGCAAGCCCCACTGTGCGCGGCATCTGGGTGCCCGTAGGCGAGACATCTGCCGAGGTGTTATACATTTCCGTCTGATTCTTCCACGAGCCATCGGGGTTCACGTAACGGCTGGCGAAGTGGGCATTCATCGAGCGTCCCCCGGTGTTCGATTCGTGGTTTACGTCCGCATGGGCGTATAACTGGGCAAAAAATTCCTGGATATTCATCACCCCCAACATGAACATCCAGGTCTGGTCACGATAATATCCTGAGCGCCAATCACCCCTATGAAATGCACGGGCAATGGCGAGGTTGGCAAGCTCCTTGCCATCACCGAAAATGCCGAATTTCGCCTTGCCACTTAAAACTTCACGTCTGCCAATTAAACTTGCCTGCCTGCTCTGGTACGCCAGACGATAATCCTTAATGATCTCTTCTTTTTCGAGGGGAAGTGCAACAGTACCCTTTGTTTTGGGCATGAACTCTCTCCTGAACTGAGTTGTAAAGGATTATAACAAAATGTAGGGGCACGGCATACCGTGCCCCTACCAATGGCAACGAATTCGCCGCCACTCCTGTTTACGCGGATCGAATTTGGATTCCATTTATTGCTCCAATACCTCCTTCACCGCTTCATACACATCCAAAACACCGTAACCATACGCAGCATTGGGAATGTTACCTGTAAAACAACCTATATCTGTACTTCCTGTATAGGGGTCTGCTGCCTGGATAAGCAGTTGTTCTGTCCGATCAATATCACCTACCAGAGACGGCTCGGCTGACCAGAGCAGTGCCACGGCGCCGGCAACGTGTGGTCCTGCCATGGATGTGCCGCTGTTGGAGCCATAGGTTCCACCGGGCAGGGAGGAGAGGATGTCCACACCGGGTGCGGCGATATCGGGCTTCATGCGCCCGGAGCCGTCTGCGGTCACGGGTCCGCGGCTGCTGAAAACGGCCATATCTCCGGATCTGTCGATCGCGCCGACGGAGAAGACCGAGTCGTATAAGGATAATGGCGCATTGACCGTGCTGCAGCTGGGTCCGTCATTCCCTGTGGAAACGACAACGAAGATCCCCGCGTCGCGCAGGTGGTTTGCGGCAGCGAGCAGGGCATTCGGATCGCAGCCTTCCAGGTCGGGGCAGCCCCAGGAATTGTTCAATACGTCTGCCGCCAGGGTGGGGTCGCCATCGCTGAGCGGGTCGCCAGCCTGCGGATAGGGCGCGAGCATGAACTGCATACAGTCCAGATATAGCGCAGGGTTTGCCAGGTTGCGGTTTAAGTTCGCACAGGCAAACCAGGTTGCTCCGGGGGCAATGCCAATTCCATTCTGCCCCACAATCGTTCCCAGCGTATGCGTCCCGTGCCCGCCATCGTCATAGGGGGAAGGCTTTCCATTCCACGGGTCGAGCCAGTTATAGTCGTTGCCGCTTTGATTCCCGCGATAACTTTGCTTGAGTTCCGGATGGTTCACATCCGCGCCGCTATCAGATTGCCCGATCACAATCCCCT
This sequence comes from Anaerolineales bacterium, assembly GCA_035248745.1. Lineage (GTDB taxonomy): Bacteria > Chloroflexota > Anaerolineae > Anaerolineales > Villigracilaceae > Defluviilinea. The sequence continues at coordinate 4,062 of DATFHE010000152.1, forward strand.
CACCGCGCACACCAAACTCCTCCCAGACCCGGTCCGCGCCGATCATGGACACATTCCACTGGACACCTGTCGGTGCGGCTTCGGCGCCCGTCATCACAGCCAGGGATTCGTCTGACGAAGCGGGCCGCAGGCGCGGGCTGGGAATGACCCGGTCCACCTCAGGGCGTGTGGATACATACAAACGCACAAGGGTGCCGCCGCGAACTTCCATCGCATTGACAAGGTAATACGGCGTATATTCGACGCCAAAGCTGTCAAATGTATTTCGTAATCCCGCCTGCGTTTCATTGGCAAGCTGCACAAGCATTTGATACGCGGCAGACCGCCGCTCATCGATATCGCGGATCTGTCGTATGCTCGATAGGTCCGCCTGGTCCTTCAGGATGACAAACAGCCTGTCGCCATAAAAGCCGCGGTTGCCACTCGTGAGGAAGATGGCCACTACAATAAGCCACGCTGCGACCGCGGCTATGGCACCCAACGCCCGCCTCACACTGGAATCAGTGCCTGACTTCGTTAGAGTTCGAATGATCAACGCGACCAGCCCCACCCCCAGACCGAGTCCAACCGCAAGACCAACCGCCTTAAACGCGACCCCAATCAGATCGCCCAGGATAATTGTCAGCTCTGTGGGGTCGAAAAAGATCAGCGCTGCGGCAGCCAACAAGCCCGTTAAGATCGCGGCAGAGGCGCGGGATGGCATCAGCACCGCGAGGGAGAACACAAACGAAGGGAGGATGGCAAGCAGAATCAGCTGTCCGCCGTCATACCCGATGGCAGAGCCCAGCAACGCTAACAACGCACCGATTCCGAGCGCGTCGAGGAGGAGATTCTCGGTTGTGGATTCCATCAACAGCGCCGCGAGCCAGCCAAAGGACAAGCCCGCCAGCAGACTGAGAATGGCATCGGTGAGAGAGCCGAACGCGCCCCATACGGCAAACGGCACAACGCCAAACGCGGCGAACAAAAAAGCGAGCGCGATATTCCCCGGTCTCCGGTCACTCACCCTGCCCCGTATTCTTGTTACGGCTATGGCAGAGACTACGCAGATCAAGATTTGCAGAAGGGAACCCAGTTGATCATTGTTAGGACCCAGCAGTCGCAACAACAGTCCGGCAAACGCCAGAAGGGACGCTACCAGCCAACCGGCGTAAACAGGCTTAAAACGCAGATCTTTACTGAATCGCCACAAGACGGCAATCACGCCGGTCAGGATCACCCCCTGCACTGCCAGCCCGATCAACCCTGCCCGTTCGAGCTGCGCCTGGCTCCCGCTGGCAATCGCAACCTGCTCCGTGGACCATAAGATCAAATGATAGATGAGCAAACCGGCTGGTACCAGCAAAGCCATTAACAGAAATAAGACTGCAGCACCTTCAGAACGCTGTCCGGGTTCAGGAGAAGCCACAGGGACATCTGTTTGAATCATGTCGTCTCCAGCAGTTGTGAAATTACATACTTTTTCATCAACATCATTCTACTCTGCAGCCGCTTTCACCAATTCTGGTTTATGGGGCTGGACTTTGAACAGCTTGAACGCCCATTGCACCGACGGTCCAATGAAGAGAGCGAAGATAACAGTGCCAATGCCCAGCGGACCACCCAACAGCCATCCGATTAAAACCACGATCACCTCAATCGCGCCGCGTGCCAGACGGAGGCTGACGCCTGTAGTCCGGTGGATCGCCAGCATCAAACTGTCGCGCGGACCTGCGCCCGCGTCCACGCCGATATATACCGCGGTGGCAATTCCCTGAATCAGTATCCCGAATACAAACATCCCGATTTGAAGAGGAAAATTGTCCTTTACAGAGCCAATAGAATCTAAGAGCAGATTCAGCCAGGGACCAATACTCAAGATATTTCCCAGCGTTCCCCAGCCAACCTGTTCACGCAACATCAATGCAAGGATCAACACGAAAAAGCCCATGTAAACAGTCATCGT
>DATFHE010000153.1:0-4178 GCA_035248745.1 Anaerolineales bacterium
TTTCTCAAACGGCACACCGCGGAAGAATGAATCTGCCACGCGCTTCAGCCGCGCCAACCCGGCGAAGCTGACCTCTTTTTTGAAGAGTAAACGATCTGCCTCTTCTTCACTGCTCTCGTAATTCAGGTTCTCCGGCGCGACGGTTTCGGTGAGAGCGTAGACACGCTCGAATCGCTCGCGGTGGTGCGTCATCACGTCGCCGACGCGCCACAGATAATATAGAGCCAGGGCGCTGTCCTTGCGGCCGCGATAACTCTCGGTTCGCGTGCGCGTCGCCATCTGAAAGTCGCGATTGCTGACGGTGCCGCGTTCTTTCAGAACCTGCAGCATTTCGTCCACAGCTTCGGCGTGCTCGCGCCCCATGCTGTGAACACGTGTTGCCTGATCGCGCTCGCGGCGCATGACCACGCGCCAGTGCGGCAGCTCGTCCATCGGGCGGACGGCAAGCCAGCCGCCCCAGTCGAAGAACTTGCGCTTCTGGTACGTCACCTCCTCCCACATGCCGGGTGTGTAGTCGAGCACACGGCTATGGAGCTGGATATCGTGGCTGCGGGCAATGATCTGCAGCGGGTCGAGCTGGAGGTACTCGATGGCGCGCATCGCCTGCTCCGTGCCTTTCAGCCCGCGCCAGCGCCGACCGGGCCATACCCCCTGCTTGCCAAGGATGAAACGACGGGCTGTCTCGAGGTCAATGGTCAGCATGGATAGTGCTCCAGGGGATGTTCATTTCGAGTCTCCTTCCGGCTGAGAGGTGAATGTAGTACAGTTGTTCTAGTTATTGGATTATACCTGTGTCCTCGAAAAACGCAGTGCGGAGAATGAAAGAGCCTCCTGCTTTCAGACAGGAGGCTCTATGTTTAGGCTTCAATTGTTCTCGGACTTTTGTCCCTCGTTTCAAGGGGATGGCTGACCGAGCGCAGACTCAAGTAGATCAGGACGAAATACGCCAGGTACGCCAACACTTCCGTCAAGGACGGGTTCCCGTTGTAGCCAAACAACGCCTTGAGCAGCGATCCCGCTGTCGAATCCTCATCGAGGATAGGATTGACGTCCCAGACGTGCTCGACCACCGACGGAATCCAGCCGGCTTCGTTGAATTCATGGACACCGTGCGCCACCAGCCCCGCTGCGAAAAGGATCAGGAGAAAGCCTGTGACCTGGAAAAAGCGGCGTAAGTTGAGACGCACCGTGGACGCAAACAGGCTCCAGCCCAGCAGAATGGCAACACCAATACCCAGCAGACTTCCCAGGATGGTGCTGCGCGGATCGCTGGCAAACGTAGCGGCTGTGAGAAACAGGGCGAGCTCGATGCCTTCACGGACAACCGCCAGAAAAGCCAAACTGAATAGAGCCCGCCTGCCGCCCGCGGAGAGTGCCTGGTCGACGCCCGATTCCAACTCACCCTTGATGGAACGTGCCTGGCGGTTCATCCAGAAGATCATCCAGGTGAGGACCGCTGCTGCCAGCAGCATTGCCACCCCTTCAAAGATTTGTTCGGCTGCCCCCTCCAGGCTGAGACCAAACGCTGTCAGTACAACGCCCATGACGAGACTCACCAGCACGGCGCTGAGCGCCCCGTACCAGACGGCGGGCGCCATATCTGTGCGATGCAGCTTCCGCAGGGCGCCGAGCACGATGCCGATGATCAGAGCCGCTTCAATCCCTTCGCGGAGCGATAAGAGAAAACTTGCAAGCATAGAGTTGTTCCTCCAGATAATAGAGCAAATACTTGCAGCGTTATAGCCCAATCGTTCAGAAGAATCTAGAGGAAGCCATTAACATCCCTATAAACCTGATTGAGACAGAATATCAACCTGTATGAATTTTTTCCCATCCTGCCCTTAGAGACTTTTATCGGCGAGGATTGCATACCGCTCATCACTGACCTCTTTCCCCCAGAGATTCGCATTTCCGCTGAGGCTTTGCAACGAGACATCTCCGAACGAGGCGGGGAGCATTTCGATCACTTCAGCGGCACGTAATCCGGTATTCGTATTCCAGTACCCTTCGATTAAGACCAATCGTCCTTTTTGCTTGAGCAGCTCTGCCCACCATTGCAGCACGCGACTGGGTTCGGGCAGCGTCCAAAGAAGATGCCTGCACACGATCGCATCAAAATGCGCCGGAGGGAGTTGGGGCGATGCGGCATCCATCACGTGAAACTCGGCTGGCAACCCCAGGGTAGCCGCTTTCGTTCGCGCCAGAGCGATCATGGCGGGTGAAAAATCAATCCCGGTGACACGATGCCCGAGCCCAGCCAGCAGGACGCTCAACGACCCTGTTCCGCAGCCAATATCTAAAATCGTTGCGTTGGTGAATGGGATTGATGACTGTAGGAAGTCTGTCCATTCTTCACGGACGACGGGGTCGCGTAAACCATGGTCTGGCTCGTCGTCAAATGACCGAGCGAAGTTGTCCCAGTATTGGCGTGATTCATCGAATCGGTTTTCGTCGTTCAGGAGATTTCCTTCGTCAACTCACGTACTTGTGGTTTCACTTCGCCAGCATCCATCGATCACAAGACCCAAGGTGCGAAGTACTTCTTCGCGCTCCAGAGATGTGCTGCATGTATGGCGAAACTGGCTTGCACGCAGTGTCAATCGTTCCATGACTCAGGCAGAGGGTAATGCCAGCGACTCCGCCTGTGCCAGATTGATGGTCATCGGTTCTTTTGTGCTTCCCAGGTTCAGGATGGCATCGCGCACGATCACCTTTCTTTCCGCCAGAGGTCCCTGTGCATATACTTTGCCCAGCCCAAACCCCAGCACGCGGGCTTCGTTGTCCAAAATGACATGGTCGATTACAGCCACTTTGGTGCCGCCTTCGGTTTGAAGCTCTCTTCCACGCAGGTCACCAACCAGGACGAAGGTTCCAGCCCCGGGAATGTCGTCCGGCTGTATGACTTTGTCTGAGCCGGACACCAGCCAGACATCGATGCCATATACTTGCACGGCGCTGCGGGCGATCACCAGAGTCTTGCGGCTGATAAGCCCTTCTTTGCCGAGAAACACGGCTGTCACCTGGCGCATATCCTGGTCAAGGTACAGGTCTTTGACCTCCCCTAGTTTCTTGCCGTCTGTAATACTGATGAGGGGCTTGCCTGAATGGTCTTTGGATGTAATCATGTGAGCCTCCGAAGGGTGAAGAAAAGGTTATTCCGGGTTATCCTCGGCTGTGCAGGACGATGCAATGTCAATTTGACCGAACGTCTCCATTTTAGCACTCTACGCTGCACAATGCTCCTGTGAAGATTTCTTCTGGCAGGTTCGATGCCTGTTCGCTTCACGTTCGAGGTGTCTGTACTGATGCTGTACTTGTCCTGTACTGGTTCTCTAGTGCTGTCTGGTTTCTCTGCATTTCTGGTTTGCTCACCGGGCGGGGCTCTCAACAGGAACCCTTATACTTTTCCACCTGCGCCCATTTTGTTTACCGGCGTAGTGTACTCCACCCTGCCGGAAATCCACTTTACAGATTCATCAGCGTTGCTTTCCTGGCCTGCTCTATGGGAGCGCCAGCCAGTGACATCTGTATAACTGCGTCTTCATTTGTGGTTACCACCGCGCTACCCTTCTTGAAATGCAGGGTATAGGGGCAGCGGTGAAACATTGGTCCAACGCTTGTGTAACACGTCTAGCAAACGGCCTGCTGTGCCGCGTACGGCAGGAAGGTGCTCAAATTGCTCCGATGTCGTTATAAATGCTTCCGACCGAGCCAGGATACGCTGCCGCAGGCTTGCAATCCCCCAATCTTGATCCCCTTCCAATACTTTCTCGTAATGCCACGTAAGCGCAGATAACAGCCAGAACCCGCAAATCGTCACCAAAGCCTTCTCAAAAACTCTATCTTCTTGCGCTTCTGGGCATCCCTGGATTATCTCCGCCCGGTATAGATGCTCCATCTCTTCAACAACTTCCGATGGCAATCGATTGGCACACCAGCATGTTGGAAACATCATGCGTCCATACGTCGCATCGATCAATGCATGCCCGAAGTGACCGAATTCAAAGTCAATCAACCGTAGTTCATCACTGTTGTTGAATACATTGTCCGGACACGGATCGCCATGAATATAAGCCAGGAACGGCCCTGGATTGATCACCGCTTCTTTTATTGCGAGGAGTTCGTGGAAGAAATTTGCCTCCGCCACCACATCCAGACTGTCCACGGTGTTTTGGAGT
>DATFHE010000154.1:0-3398 GCA_035248745.1 Anaerolineales bacterium
GCGTTTTTGATCCATCACTTTGCGGTTGCTGAACAATACGCGCTCGCCCGTCTGTACCTTGGTCGCCGCGATGAGCAACGCTTTTTCGCTTTGCGAAAGCTTCTCTTCGTTCAAGCCAAAGCGCGTGAATAGTGTTTTACGAAGAGGCCCGGTGTCGAGCAGATTGATCCAGTAGCCGATCAATCGTTCCGCCACCCAGCGCGGGAGTAAGGGGAGCGGCGGCCAAAACTCCTTTGGAGTTGGCGACGTGGCTTCCTGAGGCGTGATCTGTGGAAGCCTGGCATCCATCACCTCCTTGAAGATCGTGCCCGCAACCCAGCGCGCAATCCCGCGCATTCCCGGAGGCAAGCCCTGGATATCCTTCTCCTCGAGCGACTTCCATACGTTCACCAATTGCTCAGCCGGCATGCCCTGCGCAATCGCTGCGCCGTTCACTGCGCCAATGGATGTACCGACAATGATCTGCGGCTCCCAGGCGCCCTCGTGATTTGCATCGACGTTTACCTTATGGTTCTTCATCAAATACTTGTACACGCCCGCGTGAAATGCCCCGCGCCCACCGCCACCGGAAAGAATCAGCGCCCGCACTGGATCGTTGCTCATACCGCCTCCTGGATGTTATGTTCGAGTCCTACTATAGGATGAATTTCTGCTGATGTCAACAAATTATCACCTCTTGACAAATAGACAAACATCTATATAATGTCACATAGAAAGTTATCTATATGAATACTGATATTCCTCTCGCATGCAATATGGATGTGTTTACTCCCGAGCAACGTGAAGCTCATATCCAGACTATTATGGAGTTGATCGAGGGAGTTCAACATGTTCGAGAAATAGAGAATGGATATGAACTTCACTTTCCCAATGAAACAGAATTCATTCCCAGGATTGCCGAGTTTATCTCGAACGAACGCTTATGTTGTCCGTTCCTGGAATTTACTTTGCACGTCCCCTCGAATCATCCAGTTTTGTTATCCTTAACGGGTCCAATCGGCACACAAGAATTTCTTCGCGCCGAATTCGGCGGAGCCATTGCATGAACGCAAACCCTGTCCTTTTTGCCAAAGCCATTGCTGATGAAACCCGCCAGAAAATTATGACGGAATGTTGCTGCTGTTGGGTCTCCGTCGGAGATCTTGCCAGCAAACTGAAAGTTACCCAACCCACCGTTTCACACCATCTTGCCATCTTGCGTGATGCCGGGCTGGTCAACAGCCGAGAAGAAGGCAAGCAGACGTTTTACACACTCAACCAGCAAAACATCGTGATGTGCTGCGGGCAGTTGATGATCAAATTTGCGCCTGAGACGACAACGACCGAAAAACTAATTAACGTTATTAACCAATAAGATTGGAGAGCAGGCGCGCGCTGCCTCCAATTTTTTTGACCTGATCGATAGACAAATATCTATATGAAAGGAGGTGAATGCCATGAATGAGCTTTACGTTCAGAATGATTGCGATTGTGGGGAATGCGAAGGCGGTTGTTGCGGCGGCGGTGGCTGCTGCTAAGGAATGACCTCTGTGGCGCCCGGGCGCTGCAGAGAGAACTTATTGGAAATTTTTTATGGACATATATAGATATTCTTCTATATAAGTATTCAACTATCTTTGTACAAATACTCAAAAGGAGAGAATGTGACGACAAATACCCCTATCCATGAAGTTGTTCGTGAGCACTATGCAGAACGGATCAAGAACAACGCGTCCTGTTGCGGCGACTCAGATTGCTGTGGCACTGACAGCAAGCTCTACTCCACAGATTTACTCGCCACTCTGCCAGAAGGCGAATCCGCGGTCAGCTATGGGTGCGGTGACCCGATCACGCTTGCCTCACTGGAGCCGGGACAGACCGTGCTTGACTTAGGCTCCGGCGCGGGCCTCGATTGCTTCTTCGCCGCGAAGAAAGTCGGTGAGACCGGGCATGTTATTGGCGTGGATATGACACCCGAAATGGTCGAACGCGCCAGGTCCAGCGCGCAGCGCCTGAACATTCAGAATGTGGATTTCCGTCAGGGCTATCTCGAAGATTTGCCTGTCGACTCTGAGACTGTAGATGTCATCATTTCCAATTGTGTGATTAATCTGGCGCCCGATAAATCCAAGGTCTTCGCGGAAGCGTTCCGTGTACTCAAACCCGGCGCAAAGCTGGCTGTGTCTGACATTGTCACAGATGGACCTTTACCGGATTCGGTCAAGAAAAGCCTGAGCGCCTGGGCAGGGTGTGTAGCAGGTGCCGTGGAAGCCAGTGAATACACCCACATGATGGAAGCGACTGGCTTCACCAATGTTTCCGTTGTCCCCGTTTTCTTCGACAAGGAAACAGTTGACTCCGCGATCTATGACATGAAAGACGTTGTTGAACTCAAAACGATTGGGCGCGATGAGATCTACAAAGCCGTTTACAGCGCCAAAATCACGGCTTACAAACTTGGCTAATCCATCAGGATGATTGCAGCAAAAAGGCGTACTATAAAGAAAACAACTCACCAGTTGGTGAGTTGTTTTTGGTTTCAAGAACTCCCACTATTCATCGGGCGGCAGAGACGAGCGTACTCGTACCCTCTTGTGAATCGTTCTTCTTGTCTTACGAGTATGTTTCCTCGTCCGTAAAGCTGGCAATCGCCTCATCATACCCACTGCAGGCAGGCGTCGAAAGTCTGGCAACAGGACATCGATATTCCGAATGGAAGGAATCAAATAGCCCGCCAGCCCAATTAACGTCCCGCCAATACCGCACAGAAGTATGACTAAGCCAAACCCCGAGCCGGGTCCCGTCCCCACGAGCCAGCCGAATGTAGTGACAAGTGTGCCCCCTGTTCCCATCGCCGGCTCGAACATTCGGTCACCAAAGTACCCAGCCAGCAGGGGTGTAAAGGGGAGCATTGCCTGGGAAATAAAATCGCTGGCGGAAAACACGCGACCCTGCAGATCCGGCGGCACCTTCGCCTGCAAAAAAGAGTCCATAGAAACGTTAACGATCGGATCAAAGATCGCATCCACCACCACTGCGATCAACCAGATCACCAGCGTTTGCCCCACACCAAGCAATGCCATCCCAAACAGGCTGGAAAACACCCAGGCAAGAACAATGGCGCGGGCAGGGCGCTTGATTCCTCCCCAGGTGGTGAGGAAAAGACTTCCCAGCACAGCGGCTAACGCACCAGCAGATTGCACAGCGCCCAGCGTCTGCGTATCATTCCCCGTGCGCAATAAGATCATAGGATACAGAACTGCAGCGGACAGGGCAATCCCGGAGAACAAATTCCCGGTAAAAAAGATCAATTGCAGCCCCAGCAAGCTGGGCCGTTGAAGAATATATTTGATCCCGTAGAAGGCTTCACGCAGGAACTTGGTCTGAGAGAGCTCTCCTTCTATCGTCCTTGGAGGCTG
>DATFHE010000155.1:0-6170 GCA_035248745.1 Anaerolineales bacterium
TGCTGCGCGATGTTCTGGTGGATACTCTCTACGCGCCTGTGCGGCTGGCGAAAGCAATGGTTGGAAAATCGGACCGGAAAACCAATCAAAACTTTGTCTGGGCATTGAAGGATGTTTCCTTTGATGTGGAAGAAGGCAAAGTGCTTGGGATTGTGGGACGCAACGGTGCGGGAAAAAGCACCCTGCTCAAGATCCTCTCGCGCGTTACTGAGCCAACGAAAGGCACCGTGACGGTGCGCGGACGGGTGGGGTCGCTGCTGGAAGTAGGGACAGGCTTTCACCCCGAACTCACAGGGCGCGAAAATATCTACATGAATGGCGCGATCCTCGGCATGAAACGCTCCGAGATCGACAAGAAGTTCGATGAGATGGTGGAATTTTCGGAAGTGGGTCAATTCATTGATACGCCTGTCAAACGGTATTCCTCAGGAATGTACCTGCGTCTCGCGTTCGCGGTGGCGGCTCACCTGGAACCGGAAATCCTTGTCGTGGATGAAGTCCTCGCGGTGGGCGATGCGGAATTCCAGCGTAAGTGTCTTGGCAAGATGAACGACGTCGCCCAGCAGGGACGAACTGTCCTGTTTGTGAGCCACAACATGTCCGCCATTCTGCGGCTCACACAGGAAGCGATCGTGCTAAAACGAGGACAACTTATCAAGCGAGCACCGACACCCGAAGCTGTGGATTTCTACCTCGCCTCCGGGCAAGCCGAATCGGGCGAGCGTGCTTGGGAGGCGGACGAAGTTCCCGCAGTCAGCGCGCCGTTCCGACCGCTCTGTTTACGCTTGAAGGATAAAAACGGTAAAGTTGTGGATACCGTTCGCTCTACTGAGCCAGTCACCGTCGAATGGGAGTACCAGCTCGACGCGCCCATCACGGGTCTGCGCGTGGGGATGTATCTGAGCACCATGCGCGGCGAATATGTGTTCACTTCGTTCGATACCGATGACGCGGAGCAATACGAAAAGTTCGGCACGCGCCCCGCCGGACGCTACGTCAGTTGCTGTCAGATCCCGGCGGACCTTTTCAATGAGGGCCGCTATTCGCTTGGTGTGAATGCCAGCTCCTTCGGTGTGAAGCGTTACTTCATGGACGAGAATGCTTTGTCGTTCAGCGTGGATATTTCCGGCGCACCCGGCACCCAGTGGCCCGAGGTCCGTCAGGGTCCCATCCGCCCTAGGCTGGAATGGAAGATAGAAAAAATAGACTAAGTTGTTTGCCCGCAGCGCAACTGCCTTCAGAACACTAATTTCATGCTCAACAAAACTTCCCTCCGCAACTTCATTGGCGAACTGCCCCTCGCCGCCGAGCTCGATTATGCGCTCCGGCAAAAGAACCGCGCCCGCAAGGATCACTACAATCTTTCCAGATTGCAGAGTTCCTTGCCACAGGCGGTTGCAAAGGCGAAACCTTTTATTGAAAACGCAGCAACCGGAAAAACCATCCTCTTCTTTGCCACGCTCCATTACTGGATCGAACAGGCAGCATTCCTTTCTCTCACGCTTGCTGGGCTGGGACATAAAGTCACGTTGATGACTCTTCCTTACTCCGAGTGGCATAAGGAAATGGATGCGCTCACCCAGAAGCAGCGCCGTCTTCATACTCGGGATGCTCTCTCGTCTCTTGCTCCTTTTGTCAAACATGTCTCTCTGCTGGACAGCAAGCCTTCCTCCGTTTTACCCGCGGAACTCCAGGCAGACGTGGAAGAGGTTTCCCTCTGGGACGCGCAATACACACTGATGCGCGAAGAAGTGGATAGGAACTCTGCGAAAGATCGCGCCCTCTACGATCTGCGGATCAGGCGCAACACGTTCGCCGCGCTCGCTGCCCTCGAATGGATGCAGACTCATAAACCGGATGTCGTGCTGATTCCTAACGGTCTGATCCTCGAAATGGGCATTGTCTTTCGTGTGGCGCGTTATCTGAATATCCCTGCTGTCACATTTGAGTTCAACGACCAGCGGGAGCAGATCTGGCTGGCGCAGAATACATCGATCATGCGGCAGGACACAGATTATCTGGTCGAAGCGCGCTGTCATGTGCCGATGACCGACGAAATGTATGAGCGCCTTGCCGATCTCGAAAACGCCCGCCGCGGGGCGCGCGTCTGGGGCAAGTCGAAACGGTTGTGGCAATATGTCTCTGCTCAGGGCGCGGAACAGACGCGCAAAGCGCTGGGGCTGGATGAGCGCCCTGTCGTCTTGCTCGCCGCGAATGTGCTGGGCGATAGCCTCACCCTGGGACGCAACCTCTTTGCTGAGTCGATGAGTGAATGGATTACGAAGACCGTTCAATATTTTGCCAACCGACCTGACGTGCAGTTGGTGGTCCGCATTCATCCCGGCGAAAAGATCGTCCCCCAGGCGAAATCGATGGGGACGGTGGTCCGTGAAGCACTGCCGGAACTCCCCAGTCATATCCATGTGATCGGCGCTCTGGACAATGTCAACACCTACGACCTGATCGAGATCGCCGATCTAGGACTGGCATACACGACCACAGTAGGTGTGGAAACCGCCATGAACGGCATCCCTGTTATTTCCTGTGGCGATACCCACTACCGCGGGCGGGGGTTCACAATCGATCCAGGTTCCTGGGAGGAGTATTTCTCGACGCTCGAAAACATTTTAGCTGACCTTTCTGCGTATCGCCTGAACGAAGAACAGACTTCCAAAGCCTGGAACTATGCCTATCGTTTCTTCTTTGAATACCCGCGTCCGTTTCCCTGGCGCCTGATGAACTTCTGGGATGACCTTGAAGTATGGCCGGTGGAGAAAGTGTTAAGCGATGAAGGGATGGCGCAGTTTGGAGATACGTTTAAGTTTCTGGTCGGCGAGCCGTTTACGTGGACTTCACCCTTCCTAGGCTCAACCCTCTCCCAAAGAGAGAGGGAGTAATATGGAAAATACTAAACAGCAAGTTCGCGAGTTTTACGATCAGATCGGCTGGTCGCATGCCGGGGATGGCTTGTACCAGAATGCCCGCTATGAAGACCTGCGTCCGGTTTCGCGCGAATATATTCATAAATGTCACATGCGCATAAAACGACATCTCACGCCACAAGGGGATATTCTGCTCGACGCTGGTTCCGGTCCCGTCCAGTGGCCCGAATATCTAACGTATTCCGAAAATTACCGTTATCGCCTCTGCGCCGACATTTCGATCACCGCGCTGAAAGAGGCACGCACAAAACTCGGCGACAAAGGATTATTTGTCGTGGCAGATATTGCCAACCTGCCGTTCAAGCCGGATGCCTTCGACGGTGTTGTATCCATGCACACGATCCATCACCTGCCATTAAGCGAGCACAAACGCGCCTATCTGGAGTTGCATCGCGTCCTCAAGGCAGGCAAATCCGCTGTGGTGGTTAACGGCTGGCACAATCCGTTATTGATGCGTATGGCAGAGCCGTTCATTGCGCTCGCCCGCCGTCTGAGTGGACGCTCCGCCAAAAAGAAAAAGAACTGGGCGAGTGAAGAAGACCAGGCAGGCACGTTCGTCGAAAAGATGACGCCGGGCTGGCTGAAAAATGAATTGAAAGGTGTATTGAAGTTTGAAGTCTTCCCGTGGCGCAGTTTGAGTCCTCGTTTCATGCGCTGGTTCGTACGCCCGCAGCTCGGCGGAAAAGCGTATCTGCGGCTGGTGTACTGGCTGGAAGAACGCTTTCCGAGATTTTTTGGTGAGAACGGACAGTATCCCTTGATCGTGATCAAGAAGTAAATAATGTCAAAATTCACTGACCGGCAGTACCTCAAAACAGATCAATATCGCGACTCATCTAATCTGGATGCGCGGGTGGCGATCCATAAGCACTTTAGTACGAATCCGTATGGCTGGATGAATTGGATTTTTGATCGTCTCCTTAAGTTGCCAGAAGACGCAAATATTCTGGAACTTGGATGTGGACCCGGCTATTTGTGGCAGGAAAACATAAGTCGAATTCCTGCTGGATGGCGTATCACCCTCAGCGATCTTTCCTCAGGGATGCTGGACGCTGCCTGGAGGAACCTGGTCGTCACAGGACGTAATTTTCAATTTAAAGAGATCGACGCCCAATCCATTCCATTCGAGAATGAGGCGTTTGACGCAGTCATTGCGAATCACATGCTCTATCATGTTCCTGACCGACCAAAAGGGCTCTCAGAAATCAGACGTGTCCTGAAACCAAAAGGTCACTTGTTTGCAACAACAATTGGGGAAAGTCATCTGAAAGAGATTTCGATTTGGATTCGTCGCATACACCCTGGAACAGACTTTGTTTCCTTCGGTAGTCCGTTCACGCTCGATAACGGTTTGGAGCAATTGGAACAATTTTTTTCGCAGGTGACACTGGCTCGCTATGCTGACAGTTTGCATGTGACGGATGTTAAGCCTATTCTTGCCTTTATTCGCTCCACTGTCCAGGCGTCAGAAATATGGGAAGATGAAATCGTAAAACTCGAAAGTGAACTGGAGCAAGAACTCCGGGAAAACGGCAGGATTTTTATCTCGAAAGATTCTGGCTTGTTTAAAGCTATAAAATAATAGTCTGTCATTGCGAGGAGTGACGCCAAGGGCGTCAAGACGAAGCAATCTCATCGAAACTTTAACCGGGATTTGGTTTAGGCGGGGAGATTGCTTCGGGCTTTGCCCTCGCAATGACATGTTATAAGGAGCGTTAATGGACTGGAAAAATCAAACCATCCTCATCACAGGCGGAACCGGTTCCTTCGGCAAGAAGTTCACCAAGATTGCTCTGGAGGAAAAACAGCCGAAGAAGATCATTATCTTCAGCCGGGATGAGCTGAAGCAGCACGAAATGCGCGTGCACGGATACGACCATCCATCCCTGCGCTATTTCATTGGTGACGTGCGAGACCGCGAGCGCCTCGTGCGGGCGATGCATGGAGTGGATATCGTCGTCCATGCGGCGGCGCTCAAGCAGGTGCCCGCCTGTGAGTACAACCCGATGGAAGCCATCAAAACTAACATCATGGGCACGGCGAACGTCGTCGAAGCCGCGCTGGATGCGGGCGTCAAAAAGGTGATGACGATCAGCACAGATAAAGCTGTTAACCCCGTGAACTTGTACGGCGCGACCAAGCTGGCGGCGGAGAAGCTGACCGTCCAGAGCAACAACTACGCCGCAGGGAAAGCGACCCGGTATTCGTGCGTCCGTTATGGGAACGTGGTGGGCAGCCGGGGGTCCGTTGTGCCCCTCTTCCTCAAACAGCGCGCGGCTGGAACCGTGACGATCACCGATGAACGCATGACGCGCTTCTGGCTCTCACTTGAGCAGGGCGTCCGCTTCGTGATGAACTGCATTGACCAGATGGAAGGTGGCGAGGTCTTTGTGCCCAAGATTCCCAGCACCAAGATCATTGACCTTGCCAGTGCCATTGTCCCCGATGCGAGGTTCAACATCATCGGCATTCGTCCCGGGGAAAAAGTGCATGAGGTGCTCATCTCAGAAGATGAAGCGCGTAATACTGTAGAACGCGGAGATATGTTTATCGTCAAACCTCCCGAGACACTCTGGGAACGCGGGCTGGAGTATGAGGGGAAGTCTCTCCCGGAAGGCTTCCGTTATTCGAGCGATACAAATGCACAATGGCTGGATGTTGACGGAATCAAAGAGTTTGTCGCGCCGTTTGAGAAGTTGTTTGAAGAAGGAAGATTGGAGGGATAGAGCAACGTACACCTGTTTACTTGTGTACCTATCTATCTTCACAAATGAAACTGCTCATCACCGGTGCCAGCGGACTCCTCGGAATCAATCTCGCAATGGAAGCCATGCGCGAGCATCAAGTCGTTGGGCTGGATCGCGGCAAGCTCAGGTCCGCTCCATTTCAAGTCATCAAGAGAGATCTTCTAAACCCGGACGAAATCCATTCCATTCTTCATGCGACCAAACCGGACTGGCTTATCAACTGCGCTGCCCTCGCAAACCTTGAACAATGCGAAGAAGATCCACTACAGGCAAAAATGCTAAACACAGACCTGCCTGCGGAACTGGCAGCTGCCTGCAAAAAAACAGATATCCGTTTTGTCCATATTTCTACCGATGCGGTCTTTGACGGGACAAAAGAAGGGCTTTACACAGAAGACGATCAAACCAGCCCACCGGGAATGTATTCGCAAACGAAACTGGATGGCGAGCGCGCGGTACAGGAGATGAATCCAGAAGCTAT
>DATFHE010000156.1:0-4497 GCA_035248745.1 Anaerolineales bacterium
TGACCATTGGCTTTGATTGTCTCGGTTTTGTCACCGCGCGTCAGATAGATTTTCTCGTCCATGTAAGGTTTGAAGGGTCTGGGGATATTCAACCTCCCCTCACTGCCGACGATTTCCACAAAAGTACGGAACGGGATACTAAAGCTGCAATCAAAATGGGCATAGACATCATTTGGGAATTGCATCTGCCCGACGAAGTTCAGATCGATCCCTGTAGGACCTGTGACCTGCCAGCCAAACACCTCCAGCGGATTTGCCCCGGCGATCATCCGCGCGTAGCTGATGGGGTAGCACCCGACATCCCAGATGCTGCCGCCGCCCATCGACGGGTCCAGGCGCACATCTCCCTCGCGGGAGAGGACATAGCTAAACGATCCCCGGATTAACTTTATCGTCCCCAGAGAACCACTCTTCACCATGTCCTGCACGGCAAGAGTCTGCGGGTGATGTCGGTACATGAAGGCTTCCGCGACGACACGTCCATGCATGCGCGCCGCGCTTTGGATCGCGTCCACTTCCTCCACGGTCAGTGCCAGCGGCTTTTCGCACAGCACATGCTTGCCCGCTTCTACGGCTTTGATCGTCCATTCTGCGTGCAAATGATTCGGCAATGGATTGTAGATCACGTCTATCTCGGGGTCGGCAAGCAGCGCTTCGTAGGAGCCGTGTGCGCGCGGAATTTTCCACTCGCGTGCATATTTGTCTGCTGAGTCTTGTGATCGGGAAGCTACAGCGACAAGCTGATTACGCTTTGATGCCTGTAGAGGCGGAATGAGAGCACGGTTGATGCGCGCAGTAGAGAGCAATCCCCAGTGGAGAACTTTGTTTGTCATTGTCATATCCTTGAAAAAGTAAGCCCTGCAAAATTATTTTGCAGGGCTATTTTACTCTTTGTACTACTTAAATTACTGTTGTCGTAACGAAGGCATGGGGACAGGGATGTTGTAGAATGTCGCGCCGGCACCGACACCACCTTCACAGGAATTCGGCGGCGCTGTCGTAATACGTCGCGTGGAGGGCATCTCGGCTGCCCAGAACATATAGCCCAGCATACCGGAGGTCACGCCTGCCCCATTCGGGGCAACAGACTGTACAAACGAACCCGTAGATTTTTGCAAGGAACTGTTAAAGTTATTGCACTCAGGAGCAATATTGGTCCCGGACACAACGTAAAGAGCGCCCGTGAATTTGGCAGGAGCGAGAGGCGGGATCGGTGGATCATACTGCGACTTGCCATCGATATGTTCCTGCCAGTTGGCAATGGCGCCACTCATACTCGGCTGGCGACTCGGCACCATGGCATTGGCGTAATCGAGGACAGGGTTGGATGTAGTGAGCCAGTCGGCAGTCGCTTTTTGAGTGAGAGAAATCAGCCAGCGGTCGCCTGCAGCCAGGTCAATTGTGAGGCGGGCAGCATGGTTATTTCCGGTCGGATCATACGGAAGGACAGAGCGATAGGCAGCAATAAAAGCCTGCAACCCAGGCAGGTTGGGATTCGTGTTCTCCTCATAATCGATCTCGATTCCCACCCCCAATTGCTGGGCAACGGCTGCCGCGTTGAGTCCGAACTGTGTGGGGTTCTGCGTGAGCGCCTGATTCCAGGCATCCGTATAGGTGATGCCACCCATGGAAAGCATCACACGGACACCGCGGCTCTTGAAGTAATTGACGATCTCCGCCGTCATGCCGCGCGGCACACCGTTCAACGTGCCGGCATCGGTCGTTTGATTCAACAACTTCAGCGGATGGACAAAGCTCAGCACTACAAGATTGACCGAGGGTCTGCCATCGCCGCGGTCGATCAGCCAATGGTTTTTCGAGTCGAACTCGCTGACGCTGCGAACTGTCGACCATGTGCAGGCGTCGTTTCCGCAGTGCCAGGCACCGTAGATGTGGAGTGAGGTCGCGGGGCTTGGAGTCGGAGTAGGCCCTGCAGGTGTCGGGGTGCGCGTGGGCGGTTTTGCCGCGCTGACGGAATCCGTCGCGGAGCTAAACCCTGCCATCAAAAGTACCACTAGAACAAACAGCGATAGGAACTTGTTCAACACGGACTGCCTCCTGAGAGTAAATTTACTTACAGATTCATTATTGCATTTCTGTATCTCGAAGTCAACAAATTGTGGCTGTTACATAAAGTTTCATAGTGGTGCGCAGAACTTACACCCGCGCCTCTCTGCTTCCACAATTGCCTGGTCACTGGACCAGAAGAAATTCTCCTCGCCTATTGCTTTTACCAGCCCACCACGTTCCATCATATTGCGCGCATTATCATGGATTCCTGCGAACATCAGTGTGCCGCTCTGCCTGTGAAGGCGTTCATGCAAACGATGGATCGCTTCAATGCCTGCTGTATCAATTAACGGCACGCCACGCATCGAAAGGATCAACGCATGTGTATCGCCCAGATTCGCAAAGGCTTCATTGAATGCACCTGTAGCGGCAAAGAAAAGCGGACCGGTTAGAAATGCAACGCGTACATGCCGACACTTCCCATCGGTTTCGATTCCCCTCTGTTTGAGTCGTTCAATATCCACTTCCTGGACGTTAACATCGATGCTGGCGATCTTATTGAGAAAGACTGCCCCCGCGAGGAAGGAACCGATCAAAATCGCCTGCGTCAGGTCTAGAACGATGGTGGCAAGCATCGTAATGGTGAATGTAATCATGTCGGTCTTGAAACGCTTGCCAAAAATGAAACGGATCGCCTCCCATTCGTTCATGCGGACGGCAGTTACCATGAGCACACCTGCCAGGGCGGCGAGAGGAATTCGTTCCATGAAGCTTGTGAACAGGAACATCGAAAGCAAAATCCCAATGGCGTGAACAATGCTGACCAGGCGGGTCTGCCCGCCCGATTTGATGCCTACACTGGAGCGCGCAATGGCAGCTGTTGCTGGAACACCACCGAAGAATGGAATGATCATATTGCCGACACCCTGCGCGATCAATTCCTGGTTTGCCTGTAAGCGAATGCCGGTCATGTTGGAGCCGACGGCACCGCATAACAAAGATTCCACGGCACCTAGTGCTGTGATCGTTAATGTGGGCGCGATGAACTCCGAAAGATTGGACCAGGGAATATTGGAAAGGTTAAGACGGTCTTCGAGGAATAGAGACTGGGGAATTGCTCCGGTTGTAGGCGTGGGCAAATTCAAAATCCAGTTTAGCAGTGTAGCCAGGATAATACCGAGCAGAGACGCCGGGAAGCGTGCATTCCATTTGGCGGGCCAGAAGAGCATTGTACCGATCACGACGAGTCCGAGGAGAATTGTCTGGACGTCGATGATGAATCCGCCGTTGAAATACCCAAAGAGCTTTTGCGCGGCGGTTTCGGTGGCGGGTGTTTTAATACCGAGGAAATTGTCAATTTGACCGATGAAAATGATAAGGGCGATACCCGAGGTAAAGCCGCTGATGACAGGTGCGGGGATGAAAGCAATGAAACGCCCAAGGCGCATGAGTCCAATAATGAGCAGCAAAGCGCCTGAGAGCAACCCTGCCACCCAAATGCCTTCTAATCCATAGCGCGAGACAAGCACGATCAACACGGCGGACATCGCGCCAGTCGGTCCGCTGATTTGGAAGGGTGCGCCTGTGAGCAAGCCCATGATGATACCTGCGAGAATAGCGGTGACCAATCCCGCCGCGGCAGACGCGCCTGAGGCAACGCCGAAAGCGAGCGCGAGCGGCAGTGCTACCGCGGCAACAGTAAGACCGGCAAGCAGGTCCTGTTGAAACTTGGCAAGTGAATATCTGGTGAACTCGTCTTTATAAAGACGAGTGAGGCTTCGGCGTGGCATTAGTTGTTCTCCAAAATAAATAGATTCACGACACAGCACCGCAAATCATCGGCATACGTGCTCCCCAAGGCGTCCTTCCTTGTAGCGGCGGTATTTTCTCATGGAAGAGCTTACAGTTCCTTAGAACATCACGCCGCAGTCATAAGGAACAAGATTCTCCTCTTTAAGATCCAGGATGGTGTGTGGAAACTCGCGGCCGATCGTATATGTATACCGGTAAAACCCGCCCCACTTGGTAAAGGTGACAACTTCCACCGTGGCAGTATCACCCTCCAAAAGGACGACAGGCACGATATTCCGCAAGGTGCGGACCTTTGCCTGCTGGCTGGTATCCATGGTGGCTCCAAAATCACCTGTATTGACCTGTTTAACAATATCGTACATCTGCTGACGGTTGCAGACAATCTGTGTATCGTTGTAATTTGCATGCCAGTATAAGTAGAATTGACTCGCCATGATGTCCATCACAACGTACTCAAAATAACCTTGTTCTGTATTATCAACGGTTAGAAACTCCTGGTAATCTGGTAATTGTGTATCGTCCGGGATCTCTGTAACCGAGGCATACGGAGATTGCTCCACAGGATGGGCATAGAGCAACGGATATCCACCGAGGCTGTCGATCTGGTACACGTAATCCAGCGTGTACCCTTCCTGCATGGAGATGTGAGTCAAAACCTCGAAATATTGATGGACA
>DATFHE010000157.1:0-3077 GCA_035248745.1 Anaerolineales bacterium
CGCAGGCTCATCTCGCAAGGTACGCGAAGGACGGTGGGAACGCGTAGGGATGCCTGCGGCTTCCAGGCGGTTCATCACCGAGAACCGCAAGGCATCCGAAAGAAACGGGGAAATAATGACGATGTCGGTAGGAGCGACACCAGCATCGATGAGGGACCTTGCTTCTGCGACGACCGCATCCAACAACTCCGGATAGAAACGTGAACTGATAATTCCAACAGCATCTCCGCCTGCTGTCTCGGACTCAGGTCTTTCGGGGTCCGGCAAAATAATCTGCTCAAGGCTGGATGTAAGGTTTGCAATGCCTTCCGACATGATGAACGATTCGCTCATGACGATCTGCTCATCACACAACTCGTGCAATGACCAACCGGTGAGCGGATCACTGCCGAGGAAGCGACGATACCCGCCCCCCGTATCGTAAACCAAAAGCGCGGACTCAAACTCCGGCAGCCAGGTACGGATGATGTCGTGGGCACGTGGGCTGTCCTCCTCCACATTGTCGTAGATCAAATGGCGATACGTCTGCCTGAGATAATCGCGGACAATGTCGAGGGGCCAGAGGATGTTCGAAAAGATTTCCAACTGGAGAGAGAAATCAAGAAGGTTATTTTCCAGACAATACTGGCGGAAGCGAATGGCACACTCCTGTGCATCCGCATAGACGCGGCGCTGGGCAGGGTCGCCGAAATATGCCGAATCCAGCCGGGAGGCAATCTCCGTGTGCGGGAAACCGACAATCGCAGCTTTGTTCAGGTTATCCAGGATCTGCGAATACATCCGGTTGCGGTCCATCGTGACCGATTCGAAGTATCCCTCATCCAGCAGCGGGCGGACGATGTGCGCCATATAATACTGTGAGGTCTCCAGAGAGAGAAACACAGGCGGCTGATCGGGATGGGCGAACCCGGCTGCCTCTGCCGCAACAGGCCAGAACAAATCGCAGATGCGACGGGCAAGTCCGCCACCAAGCGTTGTGGAAGTCACTTCGCCGCCAGCCATGCGTTCGGGGCTGTAGAGTAAGTCGAGATACGGCTCCTGCACACTACGCTGCGCGGCAAGCATCAGGATCGACTCGCCGGGCACGCCCTGCGCGAGTAGGTACCGCATCCGTTCGACGGCGGCTGTGGTCTTGCCTGCGCCCATCGGACCAGACGCAAAGAGTTTAGTGTGGAAAGGGGATTCGATGATCTGAAGTTGTGCAGGGCTAAAGCTGATTCCGGGTGAAGGGTAGGTGTCTGTCATAAGGGTAAAGGTACGGAACAGGAGGAAGAAATAAATGTAGTATCTGGGATAGAACAATTGTACTACGCTTTTGAAGCGATCCGAATTGTTGCAGCCATTTAACCACAAAAGTGTGCGGATAAGAATAAAGCTTGCAAATCATTACGAGTGTGACAAAGTCGCGTTGAGGAAACGCCAAACTGGATTAGAATCTTTATTTCACTCCATTCATGAAGAAACATTGGTATTGGATATTTATCCTCGTTATTCTTTATAGTGCATGGGCAGTTCCTGCAGCATCTGCTCATGCACTGCTCGTCCGCTCGACCCCGGCAGCGAATGCTGTCCTGCTTCAGCCGCCGGTGCAGGTGGAGATCTTCTTTAGCGAACCATTGGAAGAAGAGCTTAGCTCCATTCGGGTCTTTGACTCGAACAACATCAGCGTGGACGCAGGCGACGTGCGCGTCGATCCCTCCGACCCGACGCGCTTGACCGTGACCCTGCATGCCCTCGCGGACGGGGTATACACTGTCAGCTGGACGGTGGTCTCATCCATTGATGGGCACCAGACCACGGGATCCTTTCCATTTGCCGTGGGGGACGCAAACGCAGAAGCAGTAAATGCCATTCCACAAAGTTCCAACTTCCGCCTGCCCTTCAGCACACTCTTCTCCAAATTTGTGATGCTGGTTTCGTTAGCCCTGCTGCTCGGAAATAGACTATTTACCGCCCTCGTCTGGACTCCTGCCATCCGCGCAAACATCAATGATGTAATTAAGCCACCAGTTTGGGATACCTTTTACCGTCTTGGATTGGTGGGAATGCTGATTTCCATCGGCATTGGGATGCTGGCACAGGGAGGGCAATCTACAGGTAGTGAGCTGGCAGCTCCCTGGAATCCGGAATTGGGACGCATCCTGACAGAAACGCGGCTGGGAGTGATTTGGCTGACCCGGTTGGTGCTTGTGATCCTGGCTGTTTGGCTGGCAGGACATAAAGAATCGCAGTGGAAGGCATGGGGCAGCTTCGGGGTCAATCTCGCTTTGTTGTTCACTGTAACTCTGACAAGTCACGCTGCGACCGAGCCTCGTCCTTTCCTCCCTATGCTCGCTGACTGGCTTCACCTGGTTGGCATGGCATTTTGGCTGGGTGGGCTGGTGTATTTCTTTACGGCCGTTCGTCACCTGTATCAGTTGGATGGCGAGCTGCGGACGCGATTAACATCGCTCCTGGCGGGGCGCTTTTCGATCCATGCAATTCTCTTTGTCGGGCTGATTGGCTTAACCGGCATTTATTCGGCGTATCTACGAGTCGGCTCGTGGAATGGATTGGTCACAAGTCTGTATGGGCATACTTTGCTTATTAAACAAGTGTTTGTGGCTGGGCTGTTAGCGATCGCCGCGACAAATCTACTGGTCATTTCTCCGCAACTGAAGCGTGAGCGCGTACAGGGAGGCGCGAATACAAACGTTGTCACCAAGTTCAGAAAGCTCCTCGTCTTTGAGTTGATCTTTGCCGGGTTGCTTTTAGCGAGCGTAAGTTTCCTGACCTACATCCCCCCGGCAAAGCTTGCCTCGACCACTCCAGACTTGACCGCTTCGGCACGGGTAGATGACCTCGCCATAGATATTTCCATCTCGCCGGGGCGCATCGGGCAAAACACGTTTACCCTTCGCATATCAGCAGACGGTGAGCCTCTTCGTACGGCAAATAAAGTCCTGCTGCGCTTTACCCCCGAGCAGGAAAACATCGCTGCCTCCGATCTTGAATTAATCAGCCAGGGAGATGGCGCGTTCACAGCGAAGGGCACGTATCTGAGTGTCCCTGGGGACTGGCAGGTGCAGGCGATCGTG
>DATFHE010000158.1:0-3698 GCA_035248745.1 Anaerolineales bacterium
GTCTTCTTGGGGTTTTACAGTCTGGCGGCAGCCTGGGGTGCCAGCGGGTTGCGCGCCCCAAATGGCGTCGAACTCTGGAAATCCGACCAGGCCCCGACTCAGCCAGACTTATTGCTCGCCAGCGTAAATGACGCCTCAGAATTCAGCCTCGGTCATGACCAATCTCAACCTGTAACTGTGATGGGCATCGATTCGCCTGCCCTGGAGTGGGTCCTGCGAGACCGCACTGTGGACATGGTGTCCAGGCTTGACCCTCAGGTTGCGCCGCCTATCGTCATTACACCCGTCATGAGCGATCTGGGTCTCCCGGCGGCGTATCGCGGGCAGGATTTCACATGGAGGCAAACACCTCGCTGGGACGAAATTCAGAACCCCGATTGGATTCGCTGGCTTGTGTTCCGCCAATTGCCCCGGGAAGATGAAACGATTGTCCTCTGGGTTCGCGACGATCTGTTCCCCGACGCGCGTGAAGCCTCGCAACAACCGTAGGGGCAAGTTAATCTTGACCTATTTCGATGTGTATGAATCAGGTGACATCCCAAACCCCTTCCATCATCGCCATTGATGGACCAGCCGCCTCCGGCAAATCGACAGTCGGTTTGCGGCTTGCCCAGACTCTCGGTTATCTGTTCTTCGACACGGGTGTGATGTATCGCGCCATTACCTGGCTAGCCTTGCAGCGCGGGATCGGTATTCATGACGAAGCCGCGCTGACCACATTGGCAGAGGAAACACAGATCGACGTCGCGCCAGCCTCCAGAGCCGATGGGCGCGCCTGCGATGTCCTCGTGAATGGCCAGGATATCACCTGGGAGGTGCGCAGCCGCAGTGTCGATGCGAATGTTTCCACCGTTTCCACGTATCGAGGTGTGCGGCAGGCATTAAGTCAACAACAAAGACGCGTGGGGCAACGCGGGAACATCGTGATGGTTGGCCGCGACATCGGGACCGTGGTGTTGCCGGAAGCAGACCTGAAAATATATCTGGATGCCACCGCCGAAGAACGCGCCAGGAGACGATATGATGAGATTCTCGCTCGCGGCGGCAAAACGGACTACGATGGGATCCTCAAGCGGGTGCTCGAACGTGACCGCATCGACTCGACCCGCGACGTGGCTCCTCTAAAAGCTGCCGAGGATGCCGTTGTACTCAACTCCGACCAACTAAACGAAGACCAGGTGTTCGAACGAGTTCTGGCGTTGGTCAAATGAGTGGCGTCGTCTATCATGTTCCTCTTCGCTTTCGACTCATTCGACCTTTGCTAAAGACGTTGTTCCGGGGCATCTTTCACATGTCCGCGCGCGTAAAGATCAGCGGGACGGAAAACATCCCGTACGGCAAACCATATGTGGCTGCTATGAATCATGTTTCGATCTTCGACCCACCCTTTGCAACTGCTTTCTGGCCCGAGGAATTGGAGATTATCGGTGCCAGCGATGTCTTTGAGAAGCCCGGTCAGGGACAACTGCTCAGGCTGTATGGTGTGATCCCGGTCCACCGCGGGGAGTATGACCGCTCGCTTTTTACAAAGCTGATTGCCATTCTTCATACAGGTTATCCTCTGCTGATCGCGCCGGAAGGAGGGCGCTCCCACGACACAGCCATGCGCCGTGCCAAACCCGGAATTGCTTACCTCGTGGAAAAAACAGAGGTCCCGGTTTTGCCGGTGGCGCTGATCGGAACAACCGAAGATTTCTGGCGGCGCGCCAAACGCGGCGAAAAGCCTCCGTTAGAAATGCGGGTTGGCAAACCCATTACTCTGCCTCCCATTACAACAAAAGGTGTAGCAAAACACGACGCACGACAGCAAAACGCGGATTGGGTGATGTCTCATCTGGCAGGCTTGTTGCCTGAGGAGTATCGAGGTGTGTATGCTGGATCAGCCATCGTCTCCTCCTAAACCAGTCACCGAGGTGTGGCGACCAGACCTGGTCTCTCTGCCGAAGCTCACCTTTTCGAGGCGAGTATTCCGCGTATTCTTGCGCGGCGTTACAAAACTGCTAACGTTTCTCTTGCTGCGTGCAGAAGTGGACGGGCTGGAAAATTTTCCCCGGCATGGACCTGCTCTCATTGTCTTCAATCATCTGGGTGACGCTGACGCAGTCTTGATGATGGCAACCCTTCCCTTCAAATCCCCGGTGGAAGGAATTGGAAAGATCGAGTTGAACGAGCATTGGCTCGTCGGACCAGTCTTTCGCGCCCACGGTATTATCTGGGTGCATCGCGGCCAGCCAGATCGTAGAGCCTTACGTGCCGCCCTGGATGCGCTGGCGGAAGGCCGTATGGTCACGCTGGCACCAGAGGGCAGGCAGTCTGTCATTGGCGGACTGGAGGAAGGTAATGCAGGAGCCGCCTTTCTGGCGCTAAAATCCGGCGCGCCGATCGTTCCCGTCGCGATGACGGGGACAGAAAACAGCCATATCTATGGTCACTTGAAACAGTGGAAACGTGCACCGGTCACGCTGAAGGTAGGGCAACCATTTTTCTTGCCCGTGCGGGCAGATCGTCAGAAAACACTGCAAGACGGTACGCGGCTGATCATGGAAACGCTCGCCGGGCTCCTGCCTGAGTCGTATCGGGGAAAATTCAGGTCCAATCCTGAGAAGTAAGCATTTAATTTAGCGCTATAATGAATCACCATGCAATTCCTGCGCACACTGCTGGATAACCTTGCATACCTGAACCCCATTCCGCTGGCGGGGTGGCTGGTATGGCTGGGGCTGGCGGGTCTGCTCGGGATATCTCTTTTTAATTGGCGGAAATATCACGTCGAATGGAGTGGGCGAGCTACTCTTATTTTAGTTGCTCTATTCATCTTGACGCCATTCGCAGCCTTATTTTTTGGTCTGGAATTTTCAACAGGGTCCACCTTGCCTGTGCCGGGGCTTCCCGAAGAGCCCGCCGGTTCGACGATGATGATCTTCTCAGCCATCCCATGGATTCTGGCGGGCGGATTGCTGGGTCCTTTTGCGGCAGCAGGTTTGGGTATCTTGAGTGGATTGCTGCGCGGGGTCTGGGATACACATACCCTTTTCACAGCGCTGGATCTTGGACTCATGGGGGTCATGTTTGCTGTGGCAAGCCGGCAACGCTATCGCACATTGATCTATCGTGTATTGAGGCAGCCGCTCTTCAGCGCGTTAAGCCTTACATTGCCGCATGCGCTCCTGTTTGTTCTGGGCACTCTTTTCACCCTTTCCGCCTCCACAACCGTGACGGAACGACTGGATTACGCATTTAGTAATCTCGGTGTGGTCAGCCTGGCGTTTGCCGGTGAGATGCTGGTTGCCGGTCTGGCTGCCCAGGTCATTGCAGCGGTGTTCCGCAACCGCTGGGGCAGCCTGGGTATGCTCCAGCCCTCTCCATCCGAGCGCAGCATCGAGATACGCTTTATCCTGGGTGCTGGCACAATCATTTCGATCCTGCTTCTTACACTCTTAATTGGGGACTGGCTTGTGGCGGGAGCCGCGGCACGTAATTTATTAAGAGATCGCCTCAAAAGCTCCGCAGAGCTGGCGGCGCAAAATGTGCCGTTCTTTCTCGAGACCGGTCAGAACCTGGCGCTGCAAGTCGCCAGCGACCCACGTTTGCAGGACACGAACTCTGACCTTGTCAAGCTCCTGAATGAGCATAGTCAGGCTGTTCCTTATTTCAGCCAGTTAGTGCTTTATGATACGCAAACGAATACCATGCTGGCT
>DATFHE010000159.1:0-2708 GCA_035248745.1 Anaerolineales bacterium
ATTACTATCCGGTCGCCCGCCATCTGCCGCGTACCGATGGAGTTGTGGATCAAAACGAGGCGTACCTCAATGAGTATCCTTATGCGTACGTCTATAATACGCATTCAGGGGAACATGGCATCCGTGAGAATCACGATGCGTACCAGTCTATGCGGCGGTTCCTGTTCGGCGACCTGTACGTGCGGCTGCAGATCACAGATGTGGATATGAACCCCGGCAAAAAGGCGGGCGATAGTAAGTTGTTCTTCCACTACTTCGTAAAACCGCGCGGGATCAACACCCATTTAAACGAGCTCAGCGAGCGGGCAGAGAACCAGCCGCGACCCCGCACACTGTCTGAGTTGAAGCAGCGGCTGGCGGAGCGTCCCTACATTATTTATGATGGGTTCGCCGACTCGGGCGCCCTGGTAGACCGAGGAGCACGCATGAGCCCTGGTGTAACAAAAAGCAAACAGGACCTGCCGCACTTGCAGCTGGAATACAGCACGTTCATGTCAGACGAACGAGTCGGCGGGCGGGCACTGGCAAGCGGCTACAAGATGATCCCCCTCGCCGAAGGCACGCGAACGCTCAAGCTGACAGACCAGGTGATGACAGCAACGTTGCGGGTGGAAGTGCGGCAGCGCGATTGAGTCATACCAGCATGTTTGTGCTCATCCATAGTCCTCTGGTCGGACCATTAACTTGGAGCCTGGTCGCCGATGAGATGCGCCAACGTGGACTGGAGGTTCTTGTACCCTGCCTGGAAGATTCCTCTGATTCAAAAGAACCCTTTTGGAGGCAACACGCGGAGTCCGTTTCGCGATTCCTCGCAGGACCACCTGCTGACCAACCCTTGACACTTGTTGCCCACAGCGGCGCCGGCCCTCTGCTGCCGGTGATTCGAGCCTCGATTCCAAACCCGGTTCACGCCTATGTGTTTGTAGATGCAGGCATCCCCCTAAATCAAGCCACACGACTTGACCTCATGAAATCGGAAGAATCTGATTGGGCACGACAATTCCAGGAATATCTGGAGGGCGGCGGTCGTTTTCCAAATTGGAGCAGCGACGATTTACGTGAAATTCTCCCCTCGGACGAATTGCGTGAAGGACTGGTTGCAGAGATACATCCACGCGCTCTCGATTTCTTTACGGAGCCGATTCCCGTGTTTAAAGGTTGGCCCGACGCTCCCTGTGTCTATATCCTTTTTAGCGAACCCTATCAGCGAGCAGCCGTTCAAGCACGAGAGGCTGGCTGGCAAACGCACGAGTTGAAAGCCGGTCACTTTCACATGCTGGTGGATCCAAAAAGGGTGACGGATTTGATCGTCGACTCCGTAACGGCACAGTCCTGAATGAATTTGCCTGGAAACAATTCCCAAAATGCCACTTGGTAATCAAGTGAAAGCAGAGAAGAATAGCTGGGGCATCCACTATTAATTCAGTTCTCGGGAATTACCTGTTATTGGGGCTAACCAAGTTATCATTACACGGATTTCGAGAAGAACCGCCTTAGATCCAGGAGAGAGTATGTCACGCACGAAACTTGCTTTCATTTTGGTTGCCTTACTTGCAGGCTGCACCAGCCCCCCTGCTCCGCCAGTGACATCGACAAGTCCACCTGTTGCATCAGAACCTGCTGCTATTGCGCCATCCAAGGCAACACAGCCTGCTACAGAACAGCCCATCGTCGAACAAACGGTTCCAGTCTCGGCATTGGCAGAAATCCAGGAATATGCAATCCCACCGGGGACTCACCCGCATGATGTCGCGCCGGCTCCGGATGGAAGCGTCTGGTACACCGCGCAGATCTCCGGCGCGCTGGGCAAGCTCGACCCGGAGACCGGAGAGACGCGTCACATCCCGCTGGGGTCGGGTTCGTCGCCCCATGGTGTTATCGTCGGACCCGATGGCGCGCCTTGGATCACCGACAGCGGCTTGAATGCCATCGTCCGCGTTGACCCGGTCACAGAAGAAGTGCAGAAATTCCTATTGCCCGCAGAAAGCGGCTATGCCAATCTCAACACAGCCGCCTTTGACCCGAATGGTATTCTCTGGTTTACAGGGCAGAATGGGATGTACGGGCGTCTTAATCCATCCACTGGCGAGATGCAAGTCTTCGATGCGCCGCGAGGACGCGGCCCATACGGCATCACGGTCACCCCTGACGGCACCGTCTATTACGCTTCCTTGGCAGGTAGTTATGTCGGGCGCGTGGATCCTGAGACAGGTGAGGCAACGGAATTGGAACCGCCGACGTCGAATCAGGGCGCGCGCCGCGTCTGGTCTGATTCGCAGGGACGGATCTGGGTAAGTGAATGGAATGCGGGGCAGGTCGCGGTCTATGATCCGGCAAACGATACGTGGCAGGAATGGAAACTCCCGGGCAGCGGCTCACAAGCCTATGCTGTTTATGTAGATGACCAGGATATAGTCTGGCTCAGCGACTTCGGTGCGAACTCGCTCGTGCGCTTTGACCCTGGGACAGAGACATTCACTACGTTCGATTTGCCATCTCCGGACGCAGCGGTCCGTCAAATCCTGGGAAGACCCGGCGAGATCTGGGGAGCGGAATCAGCTGTGGACAAAATTGTCGTAATACGGATAGGTCCTTAAACAAACGACAGTGGGAGTCTTAAAATCAAGGGAGCGGGATAGTCTCCCGCTCCACTTATCGCCCTGCCAGTTCCACCACTAATGTATCCATTGCCAAATCGAGGGTCATTT
>DATFHE010000160.1:0-3914 GCA_035248745.1 Anaerolineales bacterium
GCGAAATCGAATCGGCGCGGCTGGAATTTGTCTCACCACATCGCGGGAACGCTGGATGAACTCCCCGATTTTGGACGCGTCGGCACCGAGAGAACCGTGTTCGGAGACAATCCGTTCCACATCGGCTTTGACCTGTACTTCACGTTCATAAAAGAGCTCTCTCAACACACTCAACGGGACCTCATCATTCTCGCCAAGTTCCATTTGGAGTCGAGCACGAAATTTTTCCGCAGTATTACGTCCGCCCTCAGACATTTCGACCAGCGGATGCAAGTCATTCCACAAATCCAAGGCTTTGGCTAAAGGCTTGACTTCATTGAGCGTCCATTTGAGGAAGGCGCGTATGGTGATCGGCTTGCCCGTCAGCGGGTTTTCGATCTCAGCGCGCAAGCCATGTTTCGCGGCAAGCATTTCATTCGCGCGGGCGCGTGTGATGTCTTCGCGGTCGTAGCGGAAACCACGCGCAAACGTCGGGTCGGAGTAGATACGCAGCAGCAGGAGGTGCTTGAGCGTCAGATTGGAAATATCCAGATCCAGTGCATGACCGCCTTCGTCGGTGCGGATCTCCACGCGCCCCATCGGCAGGTTGATACGTGCCATCAGGTTTTGCTTTTCGATCTGCAGCGCCATCTCCTCGGGCGGAGTCGCTTCGCCAGCGGCGAACAAGCCGCGGGCGTAGAGTGAGGCAATCTGATCGCTCGTCGTGGAAATAATCCGCTCGACGGGCTCGGCGAAGCTGCGGGCGCGGACCGGCGTCCAGTTATTGTTCCCAAAACGGACTCCGCGGCGTACAAGGTCATAGGAAATTTCCAGGTAGTCGTTGTACGAACGGTACAAGTCAGGAAGATCGATCGCCGGTGGATTCGGGAAGGTGAGATTGCGAATCGAGTCAAATTCCGTGAGGGCAACCAATGCCCGTCCGCCGCGGACTTCAGCCCGCATTGGCGTGGACGCGCTGGTTGCTATGGAAAGCGATGCAAACGCGCGCAGCAAGCGCGAGGCGGTGATATAAAACTCGGATTTGAACTCATCCAGATGTTGGTCGCCTCGTTCGGTGGTACTGAGATGCATAAAGTCCCAGGCGAAAAGTGGATCGGGCAAAGACATATTCGTGTGAATGCCCGAGACCGCCAGCCCGCCATTGTAGAGGTCAACGCATTTTTCGAGGTAGCGGCGCTTGGCAATCCCCCAATTTCCGGGAATGGAATGATGGCTAATGTCGGTGAGGAACAGCAGGTTGCCGTGCCAGTAATGAAGGCGCTCGCCGAAGTTGACCCCCGCACGGTGCAGCGCGTTGATGAGTGAGGCTTCCATCAGGCGCGCCTCGTAGATCGCTCCGCGCGGGCTGTAATAGGGACGCGTCGCCCATTCGATCATCCAGTGGAAGACTTCCAACTGGCTGAACTGCGCCTGCCAGCTCGGGATGCATTCGGCGCGCAGGTAATCGACGAAAGACTGTTGACCGGGTCCGGCACCCACCGTAAGCAGCGGACGCAGGTCTTCATCGAGGAGATTCCATTCCTGTTCGAATCCGTTGAGACCGCTCTCAGGTTTTTCCTTAATAGCCTGTTCTAGGGCAAGGAGGTATTTATCGGCGAATTGTTGAGGGGACATGAATGTTTCTTTCCAGATTATATAAACCAACTTTTAGTATATCTTTTGTAATCACCTCAATGCACTCAACCCTTCTATCAATCTCTTGAAAGCGCCTTCTGTCCGTTCGACGGGTGTGGCATAGGAGAAGCGAATCCATTCTCCACCAAAGGGAGAGAAGAACACGCCAGGGACGACAGCTACACCGTGATTCTCGGCAAGATATTGACCTAGAGGTTCTGTGTCTTTCCAGTTTTTCGGTTCGAGATACTCAGAAACGTTGATGAAGGAGTAATAACCTTTGCCGATGATATGTTGGTATTCATTACGTAATAGTTGATTCTTCAAAACAGCACGGCTGGCATTGACAGGTTCGACAATGGTCTTTGCCGCTTTCGCAAAATCCATTTCATAGGCAGCCATCGCAACAGCCAGGGAAAAGAAAGAGGGAATGACTCCGTGTGAAGCACGCGCCGTAATGAACTTAATTACGGCTTCATCCGCGAGTAAATGACAGTTGCGGATATTGGAGCCGCCGAGTGATTTGGTAATCCCATCCAGGAACATCAATCTCTTGCGTTCTTCGGTTGTGAAGGATTTAAGGAAGGAGTTTAGCTCCATAGGCTGTTCGTCGGTGACGTAGTGGTACATCCAGTCAAAGAGGACATACGCCACACCTGCTTCTAAGGCGACCTTGGCAAGTTTCACTTGTCTCTCGACGCTTATGGTCAAGCCTGTAGGGTTATCGGGATTCGTAATCACCAGTCCTGCAATTTTGCGCCCCTTCGATTCGGCAAACTTAACACTTTCTCGAATCGCGTCTTCAGAATACGCCCAACCCTCAGCCGGGTCACCAGGAGCCCAGAGGACATTTGCGCCAACACCATAAGGTCCCCAGTTGTAGGAAATCCACGGGACGCGCGAGACTATGATGAGGTCACCTTGTCGTCCATACCCCAGTGCCAGCATCGCCTGGTAGGCTTTGACCAGGGCATCGCGTCCACCCGCTGTAGCCAGTACGTTTGCCGGCCCCCAGCCGGAGGAAGGGTCCAGTTTCCAATACTGTTCGATCACAGATTTGCGATAGGCTTCCGTGCCAAAGGGCATGTCGTAAGCAGTGCCATGCTCGATCTGAATCTGCGCGGCGCGTTCCAAAACCGAGCGTGGCACTCCAGGGAGTGACGCGCCCCCATCGCCTTGTGATGCATCATAGATCGGCGAACCTTGATTCTTCTCCTGATATGTCTTTAATGATTTGTTGATCAGGAACATGCGTGACGGCGGAATATCTGTCATCTGTTTTAAGTGCTCACTGACCGGAACGAGATTTTTCTCATCAACGGCAAACACAGGCGTAGTGTTGGAAATCATGCGGGCTCCTGTACTCCCCTCTCCTGATAGGAAAGGAGCTGGGCGAGATAAAAATAACGCCCCGATGATCGGGGCGTTTGGTGTACCTAGTAAGGTTGAACCTGTTTCTGTTCATCTGACAACCACCAACGTCCCGTCACTCTTGCAGTGACAGTCGTATTATCATTGGTGTTGGTATCGCAGTGGAACAGGCCGGACATCGAGCGCAAGGATACCACCGCCAGAAACCAGCGTCAAGCAGCAGCTACGTTAAATAAAAACAGGAGCATCCCGTGACACTCCTGTCATTCGCAATAACTATTTATTGAATTCGGGATTCATACTCGTGTAGAGTGCAAGCAGATTTCCGGTAGGATCCTTGAAATGAGCGAACCAACCCGTGCCGGGAATTTCCATCTTGGGTTGTACAACAGTCCCGCCAAGCTCTTCCACTCTTTTTAAGTCCGCGTCAATGTCGTCACTATCGATATAGACCACCACCTGCCCGGAAGGGTTCTCGTCGGACACTTTATTAAATCCGCCGCCGTAGCCGCTGCCATCCTCCCACATGGTGTAATCGAACTCTGCCGCACGCTCCATCTTCCAGCCGAACAGTTCCTGATAGAAATTACTCGCTGCCGGGACGTCTGCCGCCGGGATCTCAATGTGGACAACATTTCGCTTGGACATAGTGGACATTCCTTTCTCGGTGAATATAGAACTTTAGTTCTGATTATAACCAGAAACCTTTTTTCTTGCCTTAAATTATTGTTCGTCGTATTATGGCGTGAAAAAACAGCCATCTATTTTGGTTGAAATTGAACGACTAGATCGAGCTAAGTAAGGCTAAAACCAAACTCTCGTGCCTTCAGACAATACTTTGTTTTGTGTCTTGTTTTCCTACATATCTGACAACGTACACGGCGTAAAGGTGAGCCATTCAGATATCTATGATCTTTTCACAACATGAC
>DATFHE010000161.1:0-3241 GCA_035248745.1 Anaerolineales bacterium
CCATTCCGCTTGCAGTCATCAGCGCGGGGCTTCCGTTGTTCCGGCATGAGGATCTGTTTGCCGGGCGTGCTCTCTCTGCCGACTTCACCGGCGAAGGCTGGCGCACGATGCTGGGCTTTCACGACGCGCCCCTGATGGACGCGGTCCAGGCCGGCGCTGCGCTTGCCTCGCTGGCAAAGCAATATGATTTTTCCCTGTTTGAATACTGGGCAAGTGACTACGCCGGTCACAAACAGCAAATGGACAACGCCATCTCCTTGATGGAAACGTTCGACTCGGTTTTGGGAAGTCTTGTGGATGCCTGGGAGGACGGTTTGATCCTGGTCACCTCAGACCATGGCAACATGGATGACCTTTCCACTCGTAAGCACACCGCTGCGCATGTGCCGGCCCTGGTCATCGGGGATAAAGCTGCACGCGACGAATTCACCCGCGATATGAAAAGCCTGACGGATATTGCCCCTGCCATCTGGAAGACTGTGATGCAGGGTTAAGCTCGCTTTACACAAACCGTATAAAGACCTGATTCCCCAGCAGACGCCCGCGCCGGGAAATTTTTAGCTTCGAGCCTGTGCCATTCTCAATTAACCCCAGTCTCAATAATTCGTCGATCTCTTTGCCATATACACTGTGCACGGATCGACCGAAACGTCCTTGAAACTCCTCCTCGCTGACACCAGCCTGCGTAAGGCGCAAACCCGTCATCATGAACTCGGACATATCATCTTCCAGAGTTTGTTTATGCTGGTTAAGGGTGGTGGGCGTGAGAGGGAATTCGTAATGGGTCATTGGGGAATTAGTAATTGCGGAATTGGTAATTCGTTCCATGTAGGTTTTGATCCGCAGGACGTTTGAGTACCGGTAGCCGTTTGCATAGCCGTGCGCGCCGGCGCCAAACGCGAGGTACGGGAGCCCGCGCCAGTATTGCAGGTTGTGACGGCATTCATACCCGGGCTTCGCCCAGTTCGAAATCTCATATTGGACGTAGCCATTCGCTTCGAGAGTCTCGCTCAACCATTCATACATCTCCGCCGCAAGGTCAGGGTCGGGCAGTGGCAGTAATCCTTTGGATGCCCATTTTCCGAACGGCGTGCCGTGCTCGAGGGTTAATGCATACGCAGAGATATGCTCGGGATGCAGGTCGAGGATTCGGTTCACGGTCGTCTGCCAGGTTTCCAGGGATTGTTCGGGCAAACCGTAGATCACATCAAGGTTCAGGTTCCTGAAGCCAGCCTGACGAGCAGCCTTGACAGCTTCGATGACATCCAAAAAATCATGGATGCGTTCGAGCATCCGCAGTTCTTCCGTGTTTGCGGATTGAACGCCGTAACTGAGGCGGTTGATTCCAATCCTGTGCAGCAGCGTCAGGTCTTCAAAGGAGACTGTCCCCGGATTCGCTTCGATGGTGATTTCGGCATCCTCCCTGAGCGGGAAGTTCTGCCGCAGGGATTCGAAAATAGCCTCAAATTGCGCGGGGGTGAGCAGAGACGGAGTCCCACCGCCGAAAAAGATCGTATGCACTTCTCCTGCGCCTCGGGTCGCGCGAGAGGCGTGCCCCACAAACTCCAGTTCTTTGCGCAGCGCCTCCACGTAGGCAGGGATCAGGCGTTCCTGCCCCGCATAGGTATTGAAGTCGCAATAGGCACAGCGATGCGTGCAAAAGGGTACGTGAATGTAAATGGAAAAGTCGGGTGTCATTGTTCGAATATCCGATCCGCTCACGAGGAGCAGGATGGGATTATAGTGGATACCGGCAAACGTAGTGGGGCCAGGAACAGGACAACTGCTCGATAAAGAAATACTTAGAAAAAGATTGACAACCGGACGAGACATAGTATAAATGCCCGCACAGAGTCTGTCTGGAGACGGTTTCGCACGTTACGCAAGGCATACATCTTGCGGATCGTGTTGAAATTCCAAAGTTCGATGTCTTCAGATGGGTTCTTTATCTTTTAACACCGGAGGTGTGAGTGAAAGTGACTTTGAAACTGGGAGAGCATTTTATTTTCGATCTCTCCAACTGCAACCATGAGACCCTCATGGATAGCGAGCGGGCATACTCGCTGTTTGCGCAAGCCGTACATGATAGCGGCTTGACGGTTGTGGACGAGGGCTTTTACAAGTTCAGCCCGCACGGCTTTACCTGTTTTTTGCTTCTCGCAGAGTCGCATGCAAGTTTGCATGCCTGGCCCGAATACGATTACTGCGCGATCGACCTCTTCACCTGCGCCATCGGTAAGGATATGATGCCGCTGATCCAGCGGATTAAAGAGGCATTCGGCGCTGACAATTTTACGCTGCGCAAGATCGACCGCGATGCGGAGGTGGAGCAAATCCCGTTTGCTATGCAGGGCTTTCCCGCACACCCCGAAGGGGTATAGCCTCACCTATGAGTATCTGGTTTACAGAAGAATTACATCCTTATTACCGCAAGGGCGTGCGGATCAAGCGCGTCCTGGCAGATGAACAGACCCCGTACCAGCATCTGCAGTTCGTCGAGACGGAGTTCTTCGGCAACGCCATGATCCTGGATGGAATCATCCAGCTGACAGAACGCGACAACATGGGCTATCACGAGATGATCGTGCATGTGCCGATGCTGGCGTTCGGCGCGCCAAAACGCGTGCTGATCGTCGGGGGAGGGGATGGCGGCGCCCTGCAGCAGGTGCTGCGGTACGAGTCGGTTGAGAGAGTGACGGTCTGCGAGCTGGACCAGCGCGTGGTGGATCTATCGCGACAGTTTTTTGCTGACACGTTCGGCGACCCCTGGGCGGACCCGCGGGTGGATCTGCTCGTGCGGGATGCCTTCGGTTACCTGGAAGAAAACCCCGGTCAGTTCGACGTGATCATCTCCGATACCACCGACCCCATCGGTATGGCAGAGCGGCTTTTCTCCGATGAGTTTTACAAGCTGATGGTGCGTGCCCTCACCCCGGGTGGAGCCGCCGCAACGCAATGCGAACAGCCATTTTTTGATTCTGAGTTAATCCGGGAAATCTACAAAACTGCCAGAGCACTGAGCAAAAATCCCGCCTATTACTACGCCAACATTCCCACCTATCCCGGCGGCGGGATTGGGTTCATGTATGTATCGGATACTCCCTGGGAAAACGGATTGAAGACACCCTACCCGCCGGGGGTCAACCAGTATCTCAACCCCGAAATCCACAGAGCAGCGTTTGCCCTTCCGGAGTTTTTCCGAAGAGAGTTGTACGGGTAGGTCGGAGTGGCTGCGCAGCGC
>DATFHE010000162.1:0-3212 GCA_035248745.1 Anaerolineales bacterium
ACAGGCAGGGTGGAGATCACGGAGCCTGCAAAAACGATATCCCATACCGTGCGATTCTTGATGACGAACAAAGCCAGCCCTAATTGAAGGGTGCGAAGGTCCGGATCGCTGATGACGATCAGCGGCCAGAAGAAGTCATTCCAGACGAAAGTGAAGGTGAAGATCGCCTGTGCAGCCAGCACAGGTCCGCAAAGAGGCATGACAACTTTCCAATAAATCTGGAACTCCGAAGCGCCGTCCATGCGCGCTGCATCCAGTAGATCGTCTGGGATGCCTTTCATGTACTGGCGCATGAAAAACACGCTCCAGACGCTGAACGCGTACGGGATAAGGATTCCCCAAAAGGAATCCAACATGCCATGCCCGCCCTGTCCGAGGATGTTGTTCTCTCCAAACAGAGGGGACCGCAGCAGAATCATATAATTGGGAATCAGGAAGAGCTGCCCGGGGATCATGAGTGTGCCCAGCATGGTCAGAAAGATGGCATCACGCCCGGGGAACTTGCGCTTGGCAAACGTATACGCAGCCAGCGAATTGAGAAACATCTGGATCAGCAGGACGGCGATCGCCAGGAATCCGCTGTTCAGAAGCCAGCGGAAGAATCCCTCGGCTCTCAGAAATTTCCGATAGTTGTTGAGCGTGAACGTTTCGGGAATCCAGTTGGGCGGCCAGTCGAAGATCTTGCCAATGGGCTGGAAGGAGGCGGACACCATCCATGCCCAGGGGGCAATAAAGATGATCGCGCCGGCGGTAAGAAGTATATACACGATCAGCTTGCCAATCACTTCCTTCCACTTGATGTGGCGAACGGTTGGAGCACTGATCGGCTTGGAGACACTTTTCTCAGTTTGGGTAATCGCCATTTCGTTGCTCCTTTTAATACTCCACGTCGCCGCGCGTATACTTCCACTGGATTACAGTGAAGACGAAAATCATCGCGAACAGGACAAATGCCATGGCGGTGGCGTACCCCATCTCCAATTGGCGAAAAGCCTTTGTGTAGAGATAGTAACCGATGGTTGTAGTGCGGTTCAGAGGACCCCCGTTCGTCATAATATAGACTTCAGTGAAGATCTGGAAGGTGCCGATGACCGCGGTGATGAACAGGAAGAACGTGGTTGGGCGCAGTAAAGGGATGGTGATAAAGAGCAGACGCTGTAAGGCATTGGCGCCATCGACCTTGGCAGCATCATACATCTCCTCGGGAATCGACTGCAAGCCTGCCAGATAGATCACCATCGTCGCGCCTGTGCCACCCCAGATGCCCATGATGATCAGGGCGGGCAAAGCCAGGTTTGGGTCGGCGAGCCATGAAATCTTGTGATCGATGATGCCTAATTGCAGCAGATAGTAATTGAGCAAACCATAGTCACCTTGGTACACCCACTTCCAGATGATCGATGAGACGACAAGTGGAGTAACAACCGGGATGTAAAATAGCGTCCGGTAAATTGCCTGCCCACGGACCTTGGTGTTCAGCAACAGAGCCACGAACAACCCAGCGAGGAGATTAAGGGGCACGCCAACCATAAACGTGAGTGTGTTCTTGACTGCCCGGAGAAAACGCGGATCTCCAAACAGCTTTACATAGTTTTCCAACCCCACATATGGCTTGTCTGGTTTAATGATATTCCATTCGTGAAAGCTGATATAGAAAGCAAACCCCACAGCAAAAAGTGTGAAGATCGCGAAATGGATGAGACCGGGTGCGATGAAAAGATACGCAGACCAGTTTTTACGCATCTGGCGCAGCGTTTCGCGCAACCGCTCGGAAAAAGGACTTGATCGAGTAACTTCGGTGACGGCCATGCGTCTCCTTTCTTTCGTCCTCCCTTTTCAGTGTTGAGTCTGAAAAGGGAGGACATTGAGCCATTATTTCAGATGCTTATTGGTCCTGGAGGGTTGCCTCTGCTTCTTCGGCTGCTTGCTGAACGGCTTCCGCTCCGGAGATCTCGCCGTAGAACGCCTGACCCAGGTACTCCGTCAGGATTTCCTCAGCCATGAAGTAATTGGGCTGGTCTGCTGCAGGAACGTATGCACATTCCATGCTGTCCTTGGATGCCTGCAAATAGGGCCGGTTCTCGTAAAGCGTAGAGTCATCCAGAAGAGAAGTCTTTGGGGGCAGCAGTGTACCGGGCTCACTGGGGTTGCCCAGGTTGTACCCGACCATGTTTTGCGGCGCGGATAGCCACTCGATCCATTTGTATGCCGCGTCGGGGTTCTTGGCGGCCTTGAAGATCACAAGGTGGTCACCGGCGATCGTGGTTGCGCAGCGCGCATCACTTGGCAGGGGAGCAGCAGCCCAGTTTCCGGTCGCATCGGGGAACTCGGTCATCAATGTCCCGGCAAACCAGGTGCCCGCCATATACATGCCAACATCCCCATTCGCGAACGGTACGCGGCCATCCCAGGATGTAGCATTGAGGAGGTCGGGCGGTGAGTACTGCGCCAGATTGGCGTAGAAGTCAGCGGCTCTCTGTCCCTCAGGGCTGTCCCAGATCACATCGTTTGGATCGTCAGCGTTCAACTGGTCTCCGCCAGCCTGCCATAACCAGGGATAGAAATAAAAAGCAGCTTCGGGAGCAAACACGGCAAAACCGTACTTGGAGTTTGCTGTGTCGGTCAGTTTCTCGGCGTACTCCTGAAATTCCTCCCACGTCTCGGGCGGATGATTCGGGTCAAGCCCCACTTCTTCAAAGCGGTCTGTGCGATAGAACAACATGGTTGTCTCGCCGGCGAATGGCAGCCCGTATTGGACATCGCCTACCCGGGATGGTTCGAGGTATGCCGGAACATAATCATCAATATCGACAATAGTGCTTTTTGCAATATAGTCATCCAGCGCCAGCAAGCCTTCGTTCTGCGCCAGCGCGCCGGTCATCCAGTCGGAGACATAGGCGGTATCGGGCGGGTTGCCCGCTGCGATCTGCGCCAGGAACTTGTCGAACATTTCCTCGTTGGGGACTGACTGGACTTCGATAGTGATGTTCGGGTGGACTTCCTGGAAGGCTGCGATCGTTGCCTTCCAGAAGGGGGTATCTGTATTGATCCAGGTAGCCCAGGTGACGGTTACGGGTTCGGCTGGCTCAGGAATATCTGGACTATAGTTCTCCCCTGTGATGACAACAGGCTCTCCCGTTGCGGCAGGATTTTCTGTTGCCTCTCCTGTCGGTGCTTCCGTTGCTTCCCCGGTTGGTGCTTCGGTTGCAACG
>DATFHE010000163.1:0-4140 GCA_035248745.1 Anaerolineales bacterium
ATATGCGCGACCCCGGGCTCTACAACCAGCCGGATAAGATGTCCAGCGAGCTGTACGCGCAGGATACATTCGACAATGGCGGCGTACACGCCAACAGCGGAGTCAATAACAAGGCGGCATATCTATTAGTAAATGGCGGCACCTTCAACGGCAGGACGATCTCTGCCCTCGGCTGGGAGAAGACAGCAGCGATCTATTACAAAGTCAATACCGACCTGTTGGTTTCTGGCGCAGACTATTCTGACCTGTACTTCGCTATACAGACCGCCTGCTCAAGCCTGATCGGGCAGAACGGTATCACCGCCGCGAACTGCACAGGCGTCAAGGATGCCATCGACGCGGTAGAGATGAATTCTCAGCCTGTGGCTGGCTTCAACACCGATGCACCATATTGCGACACAGGCAGCCCCAGTTTCCTCTTCAGTGACAGCTTTGAATCGGGGTTGGCAAACTGGACTCTCCAGAATGGAAGCCAGGTCCGCTGGCAGGTGGACTCGATCGATGGACCCTATGCCCACTCTGGAAACCACTCGCTGTTTGCCGATGACATTCCGGAAGAGATCGCAGATGCGAGTGCGCGCCTCAAGACGCTGCAAATTCCTGGCAATGCTTACCTTCATTTTGCGCATGCCTACCAATTTGAATCGTTCTTCTTTTTAGGAGACTTTGACGGCGGCGTTTTGGAATACAGCACGAACGGCGGCTCCTCGTGGCAGGATGCTGGCGCGCTGATCGAGGTGAATGGCTACAAAGGGACAGTTGCCCCGGGCGGCGGCAACCCGATTGAAGGGCGCTCCGCCTTTGTAGGATCCAGTCACGGTTATATCAGCACGCGGGTTAACCTTAACTCGCTCGCGGGTGAGTCCGTAAGTTTCCGCTGGCGCATGGGGCTCGATATCATCGGTTCCGGCTCCTTCTTTGAGTCTCCCTCCGGCTGGTGGCTGGATGACGTGAGCCTTTATACGTGCGGAGCACTGCCCGGCGCATTCAACAGGAACTCTCCTGCCGAGGGCGGCACCGGTGTTGGCTTGAGCACAATCCTGTCCTGGAACAGTAGCCCCTCAGCCGCGTATTATCAGTATTGCTACGATATCATCGACGACAACCAGTGCAGCCGCACCTGGAGCAACCCGCTCACAGACACCTCTGTACAAATCACGAACCTTGGCGCAAACACGAAGTATTACTGGCAAGTGCGCGCCGTTAACTCGCTGGGCACCACGACCGCAAATAACCAATCGTGGGGCAGCTTTACAACCACCTCCACATTGCCGTCGGGCACAGCGGGCGTTGAAACATTCGTCGCCGCGACCCGCATAGGAAGATACTCGCTGGAGAGCGGGCAAAGCCTGCGTGAGAGTTACACCGGACTCAACAATGGGCCGGTGAAACTCCTTGCCACAAATAGTATTCCCTTCCTCCCGGCAGAGCGGGTGATCTACAAGGTGAAGGGCGTCAACACCAGCTTCAGCGAAATGATGGCGCTGCCGGATAACCAGTTGGATACAACCTACTGGCTGCCGTGGTACAACAATGTCGATCTGGATACGCAGCTACGGTTTGGAAATGTGAGCAACTCCACTGCAACCGTGCACGTCCGCATCCATGGGCAGGAAGTGGACGGCAGTCCGTTCACACTGGCAGCAGGCGAGAGTACGCGTCAGAGTTTCGCCGGGGTCAACAATGGACCGGTGGAGATCGAGAGCAATGTAGATATCATTGCGGCGGAAAGAGTGATCTATAAGGTCAAGGGAGTCCAGACAAGTTTTTCCGAGATCATGGCGCTTCCGGATAACCAGCTGGATACCACGTATTGGCTGCCGTGGTACAACAATGTGGACCTCGATACGCAGCTGCGCATTGGAAATGTGAGCACTTCCACTACAAACATAACGATCACGATTGGCGGCCAGCCGGTTACGGGCGGCTCTTTCTCGCTTGCACCCGGTGCCAGTACGCGAGTCAGTTTCGTGGGCGTCAACAATGGACCGGTGCGCATACAGAGTAACGTCGATATCATTGCGGCGGAGCGCGTGATCTATAAAGTCAAAGGAGTCCAGACCAGCTTTTCCGAAATGATGGCGCTGCCGAATGGTCAACTGGCGACCACGTACTGGCTGCCCTGGTATAACAATGTGGGTCTCGATACCCAGTTGCGCATTGCCAACGTCAGCACTTCCACTGCGACTGTGCACGTCCGCATCGGCGGGCAGGAGATGCAAGGGAGTCCCTTTACACTGGCGCCGGGAGCCAGCACGAGGAAAAGTTTCGTCGGTATCGACAATGGTCCGGTAGAAATCGTCAGCAACCAGAATATTGTTGCCGCCGAGAGAACGATTTATAAGGTGAACCGCCTTCAAACCAGCTTTAGCGAAATGATGGGCTTGCCCGTTCAACTGCTGGACGCGGTCTACTGGCTGCCTTGGTATAACAATGTGGATCTCGATACGCAGCTGAGGTTTGGAGTTCCATAGGCGCGTAATCGGCTGGCTGTTCAAAAGAAAACATCCCGAAGAGTGGGTCTTCGGGATGTTTCATTCGTTACGTTAGCCTTCCTACAGTTTTGTGAGATGCAGCTCTGTGTTATTCAAAAGCTCGACCATCATCTCGCGGATGTGGCGATTCAGATAATGATTTTCCAGGGTGGAAAGCGGCAGAAAGCGCGCACCTGCCACTACATGGATACAGTTCGATGAGCCGCATAAGCATATGAACGGTGCGTCCATTTCCCATTCCGTGGAGGGGTAGAAGAAGGAGAGCTCTTCTCCCTGTTCGATATCGCGGCGAGCGACCATTTGCAAATGTTCGGTATCGAGAATCACATTGGGGTCGCAGGAATGATTGAGCGCGGAGAGTTTGCCAACCTCGGTGTGCCGGTCGCGTCCAATCTGGACGGTGTAACGATTTGCCCTGTCAAACAATTTTTCAGTCGGGATGTCGCAGATGACATCGCCTTTCTTATATACTTGTTTCGTGATCAAACTTCTAAATTTATTTTCTGTCTTAATCACAAGCGTATCCATCGAAACCATTTCGGATTCCTTTCTTTTCTTTCAAGGATAGCATTGATAACGTCTGCGATGCAATGGAAACAATATACAACAATATCGAATCAAAATCAATAAGTGGAATCATGTATAGATAAAACTTTAAGATAAGGTTGGGATCGTGATTATGAGGGATATTGCTCTTTACGCCACGGCAACACAAACGCAGGTCTCGCTTGAGAAAATATCCTCTGTAAGAATACATGTATTCTTGCTATCAGCAATCGCAATCGCAAATGTTTCCAGGTGTGCAACGCTGTTCGTACATCATTCTGGTCCAGCATGTGGTGGGTAAACATGGAACCCTGATAGATGCCTGTGAGTGATTGTACGTCTTGCCTGGCACGAGATAAATACGTTGTAAAACGCGCGCGCTGGCGCAGGATGCTAATTTGGAGGACAAGCTTCTCCATAAATTCATAGGCGGTCTCTGCTTTGGTACGTTCCCCCGCCAGGGGGCGTCCTAAGCTATAGAGTTGCCGGTAGATTTTTTCAATAGCAGTCACCGGCGGCATCCGCAGATAAAGCCAGGGTTCGATCCATAAAGTGTAAAACACAAGCGCCAAGAAAAGAATCGCAAACGGGGATAACCAGTAGAGCAGCGTCTCGATCCGGAACCGGTTGAGCAAACGGTTGGCTGT
Organism: Anaerolineales bacterium; assembly: GCA_035248745.1. Lineage (GTDB taxonomy): Bacteria > Chloroflexota > Anaerolineae > Anaerolineales > Villigracilaceae > Defluviilinea. Next base: position 3,689 of record DATFHE010000163.1, read on the forward strand.
TTCATCTGGTGCAGTATTGATGATCTCTGCGTTCGAAGGAGGAATCTTGATCTCAGGCTGCGAGGCGGTTGGTTCGAACTCGACCCAGCCAATCTCAGGGAAATAGATTTCTGCCCAGGAATGGGCATGCATCTGGCGCACAATATATTCTGCATTTGCTGCATCATAAGAACCAGATGCATAACCGGAGACGAAGCGAGCGGGCAACCCGCTGGCGCGTGCCAGCACCACCATGGCGGTGGCGTAGTAATCGCAATATCCTTTCTTCAGATCGAATAAAAAGTAGTCTGCAACATCCTGATCTTCCGGGGGGACCGGGACCTCGAGGTCGTAGGGATAAGCACGCAAATAGGCTTCGATGGCTTTTGCTTTGTCGTAGGCAGTACTCTTCTCCTTTGTGATTTCGCCCGCCAGTTGACGAACCCGCTCCGGTAAGGATCCTGGCAAACTTA
>DATFHE010000164.1:0-5543 GCA_035248745.1 Anaerolineales bacterium
TCATTCTTCACTCCACAACTATAGTACAATTGTTCTATTCCGCAGCACTTGATTGGCACCCAAAATTCTACTCTTGAAAATATCCGAACTGCCCAAGTAAAATCAATTTATGCATAACGATGACGTTTCTCCCGCCCGCCAGCAATATCTCGATATCAAACGCGAATATCCGAATACTATTCTCTTTTTCCGGCTCGGCGATTTCTACGAAACCTTTGATGAAGACGCCGAGCTGACTGCGCGCGAGCTCGACATCGTCCTAACGACTCGCTCTGTGGGAAAAGGTGTGCGAGCTCCTCTGGCTGGTATCCCCTACCATGCTGTGGAAAACTATCTGGCACGACTGATCGAAAAAGGATATCACGTCGCGATCTGCGAGCAAATTGGGGATACGCCGGTCAAAGGTCTCTTCCCGCGCAAAGTGGTTCGGGTGGTGACTCCCGGGACCGTAACAGAACCAGCGCTATTGCCCGGGGACTCGAACAATTATCTTGCCTCAGTCTTTTGCGACGGGAGGACTGCCTCCGTTGCCTATGCCGACATCACCACCGGTGAATTTGCCGTAACTGAGCTCCCCATGGAAGCATTACGCGCAGAACTGACGCGATTGCACCCGGCTGAGATTTTGGTTTCCGAGAATCAAAATCTAAATGATGGAATACAGGGACACAAAACGGTGTATCCTGCCTGGCGTTTTGAGCCTGGCAAGTGTGAAGAAACTCTTCTGTCTCATTTTAAAGCCTCAACGTTACAGGGATTTGGCATCAAAGGTCAGGGGCTTTCTATACGGGCAGCGGGCGCGATCGTCCAATATCTTAAAGACACACAACCAGACTCGCTCACACTGCTGACAAAATTACGTTCGTACAGCATCAACGAGTTTATGACACTGGACGCCGCGACGCGGCGCAACCTGGAACTGGATGAAACCCTGCGCGGCGAACGCAAGGGATCCCTGCTCGGCGCCCTCGACCGGACAGTCACGCCGATGGGCAAACGCATGATTCACCAATGGGTCAGCCAGCCTCTCCTCCATGTAGAGCGAATCAAGCGCAGGCAGAACGGCGTGCAGTACTTCTTCGACGACGGGATGAAGCGTGCCGAGCTCCGTGCCGCCCTCAAACCGTTAGCTGACCTGGAGCGCTTGGTCAACCGTGTTCTCGCGGGCTATGCCCAGCCACGCGACCTGGTGGCGATGCGGGATACGTTGTGCCGCCTGCCTGAAATTGTAAATCTAATTGGTGAAGAGCAATCAACCATTTTGCCTAAGCTGGAGCTGGCGAATGAGGAGTTGTCGCTGCTGCAATCCTGCATTGACGATGAGCCGCCTGCGACGTTGCAGAACACAGGCATCATTCGCCCCGGCTATTCTCAGGAGCTTGACTCGGTGATTGAGGCCTCGCAACATGCCCGGGACTGGATCGCCAGTCTTGAATCAATCGAGCGCGACCGGACAGGAATCAAGAGCTTGAAGGTTGGCTACAACAAAGTCTTCGGCTACTACATTGAGATCTCGCGCGGCGCAGCAGAGAAAGCACCCTCCAATTACATCCGCAAGCAGACGCTGGTCAATGCGGAGCGGTTTATCACGCCGGAGATGAAAGAATACGAAACGCTGGTCTTGAACGCGGAGGAGCGAATCCGTGAGATTGAGTTGCGGCTTTTCAAAGAAAGCTGCGTCTCCGTCAGCAAATCTGCACACAAGCTATTGCAAATCGCCCGCTCTCTTGCCGTGCTGGATGTCTTATCGGCTCTAGCAGAAAGCGCTGCGCTGGGGGACTATGTGCGCCCTGAAGTCAGGGAGGGCAACGAGCTCGAGATCCGTGAGGGCAGGCACCCGGTTGTAGAGCAGTCCATGCATGACAAGCGCTATATTCCGAACGATGTGATTTTTGAGCACGGTGAAATCGTGCGCGTGATCACCGGACCGAATATGGCTGGCAAGTCCACTTACCTGAGGCAGACCGCGTTGATCGTCCTGATGGCACAGATCGGGTCCTTTGTCCCTGCCAACTCCGCCACAATTGGACTGGTTGACCGCATTTTCACGCGCATCGGCGCGCAGGATGAAATCCATGCGGGGCAATCCACATTCATGGTCGAGATGATCGAAGCCGCGAACATTTTGCACCATGCAACACCACGCTCACTCCTGATCCTCGATGAGATCGGGCGGGGCACATCCACCTACGATGGACTTTCCATTGCCTGGGGCATGATCGAATACATCCATAACCACCCGCATCTGCGTGCAAAGACATTATTTGCCACACACTATCACGAATTGACTCAGCTGGCAGATTTGCTGCCCGGCGTTCGTAATTACAATGTGGCAGTCAGTGAAGCAGACAATAAGGTTGTGTTCCTGCATAAGATTGTCCCTGGCGGTGCAGATCGTTCCTACGGCATACACGTCGCCCAATTAGCAGGCTTACCTTCGCCGGTCATCCAGCGTGCCAACGAAATCATGGCAGAGCTGGAAAAGACTTCAGGGCGAGCGGTGAAGATCGATCCTCATGCTGCTCAGCAAGCCATGCTGTTTCCCGAGTCGAGCCCTTTGTTGGATGAGCTGAAGGAATTAGATGTCAATTCGCTGTCCCCCATTGAGGCATTGAACAAATTGTTTGAGTGGCAGAAGAGGTTTAGGAAGTAACTGTTCCTTCTGAAGAAACCGTTGTCATACACAGTACTGCTATGAGCAGGAACCAGACAAACACTTCGGTTTCGGCGAAAAGACTGAATGTGATATTCGCAAAGATAGCATAAACGAAAATCAGCAGAGGGAAAAAACCGGACAATGTTTTCCGGGTAAGTGCAAAAGCAACCGATCGCACAGCAGCGAGAGACAGCGTACTAACAAAGAGTATTAATCCGGCGACTCCCAGGTGTAAGAAAATATCGATCCATCCATTATCAGCGATCAGAGGCTGGGATGTCCACGCGACCCGTTGTCGGATACCTTCGCGGAACGCATCCAACGTCCAGACTGCGCCAAAGCCGTGACCGAACCAGAGGTGCTGTGAAGCAATGTTGAGCAGATGCGTCCACAGGCCGACTCTGCCTGTCATGGTTGTGTCACGGTTAAACATGCCAAAAACGAAGTCCAGGTTTGAAACGACCAGGATACCGGCAAGAGTACTGCTTCCCAGAATCCATAGATAGTGCCGCTTTTGTAGACGATGGGCGATTCGCAACCATCCCCAAGTCACAAATACGAACATGTGCAGGATAATCAGGAGGATATAGCCGGTTGCAGATTTCGTGAACCATACAATCACAAGACTGAAAAGATAAAAGAAAGCATCAAGAATACCTTTGCTATTGCGCTCTCGAAAACTGATGAGCAGACGGCAAAGATAGATGACGCTTAGCAGTGCAGTAATGCTTGCAAGATGGTTTCTGTGCCAGTACACGCCGCGCCATGCTCCACTGAATGGCGCCCAGTACATCGTCCCTGTGGGCGGAGCGCCAATTACCAGTGCAATGGAAAGGATAAACAGCAGAGCGCCAAACCAGAAAAGCGCATCCAGCCATTTCTCTGGAACCAGGCGGGTTCCAAAGTAGGATGCAGCCAAAGCCCCAAAAAGCAGTTCCAAAGACCTGAACAACGTAGCAACGGGTGCAATCGACCACAGGAGGGAGATGAATGCAAGAAAGATAAAAAGAACCGGGATCCAATTCCTCCGCCACATCCATAAGTAATCGTCTATTTTGCCCGTTCGAAACAGGTCATGGATAACAATCACGCTAAGGAGAGACCAAAGCGCAATCTCGATCCAGGCGGGTCCCAATAATACCGATGTATCCGGGTAGAGGAAAACAAATATAGTGGCGCGCAGGTTCGCAAGGAGGAAAGCAAAAACCAGAATAAGGATATCCAGGTTTAATTGAGATCTCTTTTGTTTTACCGATTCATTCCTCTTTCCTAAGAAATAGAGAAACCTGCGGATCATTAGTACGATCCTTTCCCAATCAGCACAACCCAGATCGTCCGAACAAGGATTTGCAGATCCAGCCAGATCGAATAATGTTGTATGTAATACAGATCATCTTCTGTGTGCAAGTGCATTGGTTTATCACTGCGACCGTTAACCTGCCACCAGCCTGTCAAGCCAGGCGGCACAGCAAACCGTTTCCGCTGCCAGGGCTGATATTTCTCGACGAGGTATGGCATCTCGGGGCGTGGTCCAACCAAGCTCATTGTCCCAGACAAGATGTTAAAAAGCTGAGGCAATTCATCGAGGCTAAAGCGACGGAGGAGGTGCCCTATTCGCGTAACACGCGGATCACCCTTTGTCTTATGGATGAGATTCCCTTTCTCGTCCAACTGCTCAACCTGGCTACGCAACTCTTCGGCGTTCCGGACCATCGTCCTGAACTTAAGCATCTCGAATAACCTGCCGTTCTCGCCCACGCGTTTCTGGCGGAAGAGGATGGGCACCCCATCCTCAAGCAAAATCATGAGTGCGACCACACCCATGACCGGCAGGACTGTGAGAAGTGCTAACGAACATACACAAAGGTCGAAGGCACGTTTCAGCATGCGTTGATAATCGTCAATGGCAGAAGCTCGCAGATCAAGCATGGGAATCCCCGCCAGGTCTTCGATATCTGTCCTGTATAGTGCGAGGTCAAAAAAGCCAAGAGCAACCCACACACCCACTGGTTGGTCATCCAGGCAGGTGACAATCTCTGCCATTTGATGATAGGCTGAGTAAGGCAAAGAGATCACTACATCAGTCACATTGTACTGAGCTACTACTTTCTTGAGATCTGCAAGTGTGCCTAAGAGTCGTGCCGCACTTCCATGAATTTCGTCATTATCCACAAAACCAACCAGCGTCAGGTTTTCGCCCAACGACTCGCGAATCTGCCTTCCCACCTTTTGCCCAAGTGGACCAGAACCCACTACCAGCAATCGGTGATTGACCGGAGAGGACTGGCGGCTGCGGAAATAGAGTCTCGTCAAAACTCGCCAAGCAACGCAGAAAAGAAAGGTTATCAGGACAAATAGAACGAACAGGGCGCGCGAAACATTGCGATAGGAAAAATACAGGATGCCCGCTGTGGAAATCGATGCAATGAACGTAGAAAGAAATAAAGCCGCGAGCTCATCTGCTGCTCGGAGGAATTTGCGCCCCTCGTAGATCGAAAGCGATGCGAAAATAATGACCCACACCGCCGGGAAAAGAAAGTATAAGGCAGGAGGCACGAGGGCAGGTTCATTAAGATCCTTAATAATCAAAACAGAGTTTAGAAGCGGCCGCAGAAGTCCTGAGAGGAATAACCCCAGCGCAGTGGAAAGCGCATCCAGCAGCATGGAGAACAGGGCAAAATTAACGGAGAAGCGCCTGAGCATCGTTTAGTCTGCTCTCTTCAACAATCCCAGAATGTCCATAATCATTAACACCAAGAAACGCGGGTTGTGATACAAGTATCGCTTCCACAATCGGCGCGGTTCGGTAAATAACCGGAAAGACCACTCCAGTCCCAAGGTTTGCATCCAGAGAGGCGCCTGAGGCTTGACACCCGCGTGAAAATCA
>DATFHE010000165.1:0-5527 GCA_035248745.1 Anaerolineales bacterium
ATGACCACTGTACTGTGAATGCCCAGACTTAATCCGCCAGCTATGCCGGCAAGAAATAGAAACCCCCACTGCCCGGTATGCCTCCAGAGTAAGACCAGCAGCCAGATCATGGCGAGCATCCCTGCAGCGGGCGCATAGGACTCTGCCAACAGCGCGCGCCACCAAAAACCCTCTGTCAGTGCCAGCAGGATGGAAGCGCTGAGCGCCGCCACTTTCCACCCTCCCAGCAAGCGCACGATCCAATAGGTCTCTGCCACCGCCAGCGCGCCGAAGAAAGCCGACAATAGATTTACGCGATAGGCAATGTTCCCAACCGGGATATAGGTGAACAGCTTGCCAAGCATGATCTGGGTCATATACCCGCTGGGATGGGTCATGCCCAGGGTGTAAGAGAGGGTTTGGAATTCGGCAGAGTCGCCCCAGAGCAGCGAAGGCGCCAGGGTGCGGATGTATAGTGCAAGAGCGGCAGCGCCTGTCAGGAAAGCGAGCAGGATATCGGTTTGAGAAAGATGTGGCGAAGGTTCCCGTGAATGGTCCATAGAGTTGATTTCCGAGCAGGAGCAGTATAAACGGGAAATTTGGAACGTTGCAAGTGTATAATGTCAAAGGAGGAACAACGATGTACATCCTTAGGCCCGATGAAAGGACGATTCTCGTGATGCTCTATACCATGCACAGCGTTGTGCGTGGGGAAGCGGTGGTCAAGCAAAACGTTGCGCGCGTGAATATCTGGCTGCGTACCGACGCTGCGCCGCGCTACGTCCATGTCCTCAAGCCGCAGGTGCTGGTGTTTGGCGGAAGTCCGGTGAAGGCGCTTACCTATTCGGAACTCTACTTTCCCACCTCTCAGGTGATTGCCTTCCATACGTTACCTCCCACGGATGAACCGCTGGATTACGATCCCAACGAAGCGGACCGCAGAATGGAAGCGGTAGATCTCCTCGTAGGCACATTTGTGATGAGAGGACAGATCCGCACTTCCACGCATACAGAAGTGGATCACACTCTGGAGTCGGCGCGTGTTTCCTGGATGTCTGTCTACGATGTTTCTATTACCAACCCTTATCTGCCTCAAATGCCGGCTCTCCAGGTGCCGATGGTGTTAGCAAATCCCAGCTATGTTTCGTTTGGTCTGGCTTAACTCACCTGACATAATTCTGTTGTGAAGAGAAAAGAAATGCACTCCGATCCGCTTCGGGAAATTAACGTGTCTGAGCTGTCTAAAAAAACACTACTCGTATTTATCGGAACCTACACCGCGAAGGAAGGAAGCCAGAGCAAAGGCATTTATTTGTACCGCATGGATCCTTCTTCCGGGGAACTGACATTCCAGTGGGAAGCCACAGGGATCCTCAATCCCTCCTATCTCACGCTGCATCCACAGAAGCGGTTTCTTTACGCGGTGAACGAAGTCCAAAGTTTTAGAGGTCAGGAAGGTGGAGGGGTAACAGCACTCTCTATCGACCCTGCTTCCGCCGAGCTTAATTTATTAAATGCCTATTCCTCGCAGGGCAAGGATCCTTGCTATGTCAGTGTCGAGCAAACGGGCCGATATGCGCTGGTTGCAAATTACTCAGGTGGAAATGCCGCCATACTTCCGATCCTGGAGGACGGGCAGTTGGGCCCCGCGAGCGATGTAGCCCAGCATGCCGGCTCCAGCATCCATCCGGAGCGTCAAACCGCGCCATTTGTGCATTCCATTCTGCCAGACCCAACAAACCGCTTTGCCATTGCGGCAGACCTGGGCGCGGACCAGCTCATCATTTATGAGATGGACCTGGAACAAGGGAAGCTGAAAAAGCACGCGGAAATTCATGTAAAGCCAGGGTCGGGTCCGCGCCACTCGATCTTCCATCCGAATGGAAACTATCTCTATTTACTCAACGAACTGAACTCCACGATCATTGTGTATCGCTACGATAGCGAAGCGGGGCATTTGGAAAAGGTACAAACGATCTCCAGCCTCCCGCCGGATTTTGAAGGTGAGAATTTGTGTGCGGACCTGCATATTTATGGAAAGTATTTGTATGCCTCCAACCGGAAACACGACAGCATTGCGTGGTACCTCATCGACGAAAATACGGGTCAGTTGTCTTACCAGGGCGAAGTCCCCTCCGGCGGCAAGGAGCCGCGCGGCTTCGACATCGATCCCACCGGTACCTTCCTGCTAGCCGCGCACGAGCGGTCGGATAACGTTGTCATCTTCCAGCTTGAACCGGGGACGGGCAAGCCTCTAAAAACAGGGGAGGAGATCAAGGTATCGTTCCCGGTCTGTGTGAAATTTACCTATCTGGAGGGGTAGCCATGCCAGCAACCGCCCGCTTCCCTGATGATATTCTGGCAACTATGAAGAGAGAAAAGATTATGGGTATCCGCGCTGGTACGGATTCCGCGCACCGTGTGATTGGAGTCTGGATGGTCGTGGTGGAACGGCGCGTGTTCATCCGCTCCTGGAGTATGAAGCCGCGCAGCTGGTGGCGAACATTTCTCGAAGATCCGTACGGAAGCCTCTCTATTGGTGAGAGGGAGATTCCCATCCGAGCGATTCAGACCCGGAGTGACCGTCTCAAGGACCTCGTCAGCCAGGCATATAAGGAAAAGTACAACACACCCGGCTCGGTTCAATATGTGAAGGAGATGTCTCGTAAAAGATCCAGAGACACGACGACGGAACTGGTTCCCGTATAGAGGAGATTGGTTGTCATGGGCAGCTATACAGACGAGATCAGGATTAATATTGAAGAAGCGCTCACGCTTCTACAGGCGGCGAAAGAGTATTTGGAAACAGACCAATTCGAGTCTGCCGCTTCCCACGCGTCGAATTGCGCGCTTCACACAGCCCGTGCTCTATTACTAGATGAAGATATTGAGCCAGCCAGACACGGCGATGTTATTACCCTGCTCCAGGAGATTTTTGTCAATGGGCGGCGGTTGACGAAGGAACAAGGCGCCAACCTCAACTGGCTTTTTGCCATGGGAAAAGCAGAAAACCGTGTGACGTCTGAAGGGGCGCATAGGGCGGTGGAGATCGCCGGGAGCTTTTACGAAGCGGCAAAGGTTATCCTGGAAGGCTAAACACGAAATTGTAAGGCGCATACTTTATTAAGTATCAGGTTTGCCCTGTAACCAAAATCTCGCAGAGGGGTCTTGTATTGAGTTTTGCTGATTAAGAATTACAACCTGCAAATTTCTAAAAGCTTTTCAGCGTTTTGCAAAGGAGAAGAGTATGGGTAAGACGAATTCAAAGTGGATCCTCCCATCCATTAGCGCTTTTGTAGCGCTTTGTTTTGTATGTGTGTGCTGCTCCGGGGTGGGACTGTATTTTTATGGAGATCAACTTGTAGCTGGTTTCAACAATCCCACAACGAACGACCCCCCGGTTCAAAACCCCACAACGGAAGCACCGGTGAATACTTCTGAGCTGCCTGCCTGGACGGTAATCGTCTACTCAGCGGCGGATGATGAAGTGCTGGAAGAGAATATGTGGGTGGATATCAATGAGATGGAACTGGTGGGGTCCAACCCGCAGATGAACATTGTCGTACAGATGGACCGGTATGTGGGCGCCTTTACCGGCGATGGCGACTGGACCGACACGCGCCGCTTTCTGATTACACAGGATAACGATCTCGATCACATTACATCGCCTGTCGTCCAGTCGGTAGGGGAGGTGGATACCGGAAATCCCCAGACGCTAATTGACTTCGTTACATGGGCAATTCAAAATTATCCGGCCCAGAAATACGCGTTGATCATGTCTGACCATGGCGGCGGTTGGACCGGCGGCTTCTCTGACATGTCAACAGCTTCTTATTCAGACTTATCCATCCCTGAGATTGTCTCTTCCGTCGAGCAGATCCGTCAGAATACAGGCATCGATAAATTCGAGATGATTGGTTTTGATGCCTGTCTGATGGGCCAAATCGAAGTCTTTGGCTCCCTATATCCCTACTCGAATTACATGGTCGCTTCCGAAGAAGTGGAACCCGGGTACGGCTGGTCGTACGCCGCCTGGCTGGAGCAGCTCGCGCAGAATCCGTCTGTAAACGGAGCCGGGCTTTCGCAGGCCATCATCTCGACTTATGTGACGAATGATATTCTGCTCACTGGAGGCAGAGCCTCTTCCGATGAGATTGCCCAGGAAGAATCCACGACGACGCTCAGCGCGGTCGAAAGCGCGCGAATGCCGGACGTGATCGGAGCGATGAATCAGTTCGTTTCCGCGATCACGGGGCTCGACCAAAGCCTGGTCGCAGAAGCACGTACCTACTCACGTAGTTACTATTCGCTCTTTGGCGAAGAGGTTTCCCCTTCGTTTATCGATCTTGGGAACTTTTCCGAAGTCCTGACTACGCTGACGGATGAAACTGGAATCGAGCAGTCCGCGGTCCAGTTACAGACCGCGATCGATTCTGCTGTCGTTGCGGAAAAACATGGCGTCAACATGTCTGGCTCAAATGGCATTGCCTTTCACTTCCCCGACTCCGATCTATACTTCTACACAGAACTTAATGCCGAGTTCCCACCTTACTATGCCGAATCGTCCTCCCGATTCCTGGAGCAATCCGTTTGGGATGAGTTCCTTGCCTATCACTATACCGGAGAGGAGTTCGCGCCGCAGGAAGGGATCACAGTGTCACCCTCACGCACGGCAGAGCTCATTGCCCCCGGTGCATCGGAGGTGACGGTCGCACCGATCCAGATTTCAGACACCGAGATTGCAGGGGACGAGACCGTGACCGTCTCTACGACAGTGAATGGAAATGTCGCTTACATCCACACGGCACTCTACTTTTGGGACCCTGCTTCCGAGACCTATTGGATCGGTGATGTCTCGTACTACATTGCAGAAAACACCACCACGGTAGATGGCGTGAACATGCCCGACTATGGCGAGAGCCCGGTACAGGTGCAATACGAGTGGTCCCCCACGTTGTACAGTTTGACAGATGGTGAGCACAACGCCTACGTCCTGCTCGAGCCAGCCGAATACCTGAGCGCGGATGGAGAAACTGTCTACCAGGTGTATGGACAATACACAGATGCCCTCAGCAATACGCCGGTGGAGGCGAGCTTGTACTTCGACGCCGATGGCAACTTCCTCTACGCCTATGCCTTCCCGGATGAGGATGATAACGGCGCCAGCACGCCGGCGGAGATCGATCCGCAGGTCGGTGACCAATTTACGGATTACGTCCAGTTCTACACATTTGATGCCGATAACAACGCGACCTATAGTTACGAATTGAGCGACGATGTATTCACCTGGGGCGAACAGGGCTTCTCCTTCTATTCGAGCTACCCCGTTGATGGGCAGTACGCCGTTGGGATCATTGCCTATGACTTCGATAATAACCAGGTTTCGAATTTCGAGTTTATTAACTATACGAGATAAATTGCTCCGGTAGCCATCCCTGAATGGCGGCATGATGAGAATTCTCCCCGGTTAATACTTCGACTGGGGAGAATTTGTTTTCTCTCCCCCGCAACGGGGAGGAGAGCTCCTCGTTAAACAGCCCAGGAGACA
>DATFHE010000166.1:0-4639 GCA_035248745.1 Anaerolineales bacterium
ACTGTCATATTTATTATAAGTACGTTTATGTTTGTCCAGTCATCTGCTCACCAGGCAATTTTCAACAAGGTTTCAATCTGACCTGGATCCGTAATGGGCTTTGGATTACTCTGCACTGTACGGTTTTGAAACGCGATTTCAGCCAGATGAGGCAAATCAGACTCTTTTAGATCGACACCAGCGTCGCGTAAACGCTCGGGGAGATTCATGCTGCCAGTGAGTTCAAAGATATACTGCACTAACGATTCCACAGCCGTAACCCGGCTGCTTCCGTGTACAGAGATTCCCATCGCTTCGGCAGCAGGGAAAAGTTGAGGCGCAGTCGCGTCCGCGTTGAAACGGATGGCATGAGGCAGGATAATGCTGTTTGCGATGCCGTGTGGCACATGGGCTGTCCCGCCCAGCACATGACAGAGACCATGATGCACTCCCATGGAAACCGAGGCGAGCGACAGCCCCGCCAGATGGGCGCCGATGAGCATCTCCGTACGTGCCTCCAAGTTTCCTCCATCCTGATGACAACCTAACAATGCATTGTTGATATGCTGAATCCCACTTAATGCCACAGCCGTGGACAGCGGATGCCGCGTGATCGAATACAGCGCTTCGATGCAGTGTGCCAGTGCGTTGATTCCCGTAGAAGCCGTCCTCTCAGGGGGCAGATCGAGTGTTAGTTCCGGATCGTAGGTCACGAGCTTCGGCGCTATCTTCGGATCGCTGGCTGTGACCTTGCGGGGAGGATTCTCTCGCGTATGCGTCACGCCATAGACCGCAGTCATTTCTGAGCCAGCATACGTCGTAGGAACAGCGATGATCGGAAGTGAGGATTGAAATCCAACTGCCTTCGCCATCCCGATCGAGCTGCCGCCACCCAGGCCGATTACGGCGTCCGTATCGTGCATACGGGCAAGCGCGAGGGCTTCGTCCACTTGCACATCCTGAACATGGGGACTAACAGAGTCGAATAGGGCTGTAAGTCTCTCCCCCAATATAGATTGTACGCGTTCTACATTCCCATTTGTCTTCATAGAGCGACTGGTGCACAACAATAACCGCTTCCAGCCGGAGCGGTCTACGACCTCCCCCAGCCGCGCCAGTGCACCGGGAGCAAATATCACTTCTTGAGCATGTGAGACGTAGCGAAATCGATCCATTGAATACGAGGAAAACAACGCAACCAGGCTTTGACTCTATCGTTGTAAAGTGACTTACAGGGAACTACTGGCCAGTCTCTGCATCATGCCACGTACAAAATCAATCTCATCCTGATTCACAGTGTGACCCATATTTGGGTACAAACGCTCGGTCACTTCTCCACCCAGGTTTTTCATGACTTCTGCCGTTTGGTGCACGCGTTCTTTTGGAACATGAAAATCCACATCGCTACACCCCAGAAACACAGGCGTCCCTGCCAGCGACCCTTTGTAATCACGCGGCGTATCATCGGGACCAATGACTGCACCGCTGAGTCCGACAATCCCGCCATACCGCCGCGCATGCCGAGCAGCAAACTCGAGCGCGAGACAGGCTCCCTGTGAAAAGCCCAGAAGCATAGTCCGTCCCACCGGAATCCCTACGTTGGTGATTTCCGCAAGCACTTCCTCTACAAATGCTAAGGCAGAGGAAAGCCAGGGCTCATTCTCGTTCAACGGCACTAAAAAACGATTCGGGTACCACGTATTGCCCGTTGCCTGTGGAGCGAAGTAGGCAAACCCGGGCTGATCGAACTCGTTCGACAGAGACAATATATCGTCTGCGCTGGCGCCGCGCCCGTGGATCATCAACATGGCAGCTCGAGCGCGGCTGGCGGGTTCCCCGGCGATCCGAACGGGTTGTCCCTGATGCGGTCCCTGAAAGATGGGATTTCCTTTTGTCACGATCGTCCTCTTTCAATCAATGGCACTTCTTATTCTTATTCCCAAAACAGGTCTTTGGCAATTTTATGTCGCCCGTTTTCAACGGGCGGATAGGCGCGCATAAACTCTTCCTTCTCGCCAAAGAGGCGCGTGAGAAACCCAGAGATTCCCTGGCGCATTCCCACACCTCCCTGAGAGGCATGTTGCGCGCCCGCTTGTTTTTTAATCTCAGAAACGGACCCGACGTCCAACCGCACATGAACCGGGAAGTCCACTTCGGCAAGATCCTTCAAGTCGATGTCAGCATTTCGTCCAAACTTGGTGGGGTCTTTTCCAAACAGCGGCATGAGGCGCACCGTCCATCGCAGCACCCGGCGTGAGAAGACCTGATAGTAAAGCGCCCGCGGTTTAAACGGCAAACCAGCTTCCGGGTGGAAGGAAGCGTCATCCGCCTTTTCAAAGGCAAGCACAGTAGCTTTCTGGATATGAATATGGTCCGGGTGCTTATATCCACCGATCGGGTCAAAGGTGATCACTACGTCCGGTTTAAGTTCACGGATGTATTTGACCACCTTTCCAGCAACCTCATCAATGGGATGGTTAACCTGCGCATCAGGATGCTTATTGTCTTCCGAGCCAGCCATCCCCGAATCGCGATAGCCCAGAAAGAAGACATCCTTTAACCCTAAAATTTTCGCAGCCCGTTGCAGTTCCCCGGCGCGAAGCTCGGCAGTATCCTTGAAACCATTGAGATAGACGGCGTCCACCGTCCCCGCTTCTCCGCGGGTAGCACAGACCAAATACGTGTCATATCCTTTTTGTGCATACAGTGCCAGCGTGCCACCCAGACCAAACGATTCGTCATCCGGGTGGGCAAGCACAGCCAGTAGTGTCTTTGTCATGTCTCCTCTTTTATGGCGCGAGACGCCACTTCGTTTGTCCACAGGACAGCTTCGCTTGTCCCTAGGACTGCTCGCCAGTATAATGATTTGTGTAACCAGACAACCTTTCCCAATTATAAAGTACAGGAGAGTGAATGAAATTTGAAACGCTTGCGATCCACGCCGGGCAGGAACCAGATCCTAACAACGGCGCGGTGATGACGCCCGTTTATTTTACTTCTACTTACATGCAGGATGGGGTCGCTAAACCGCGCCAGGGATATGAATACTCCCGCACGCAGAACCCCACCCGCAACGCGCTCCAGGATTGTCTCGCAGCCCTGGAAGGAGGAACTTACGGACTTGCCTTCGCCTCGGGGCTCGCGGCGACGGATACCGTTCTTCGCCTTCTCAATTCGGAGGACCATGTGCTGGCAGGCAACGACGTCTATGGCGGCACGTTCCGCCTCTTCGACAAGGTGCTGCGGCGCTTCAAGCTGGATTTTACTTTTTCCGACACCACGGATCCTGAATCTGTCGCGGAAGCCATGACTCCGTCCACGCGGCTCGTCTGGCTGGAGACTCCGACGAATCCTTACCTTCGCATCACCGATATTCGCGCGGTCGCTGAAATTGTGCATGCCCATGAAAACCATCCCCTGCTGGTTGTGGATAACACGTTTGCCACTCCCTATCTACAACGCCCTCTGGAGCTCGGTGCGGATATTGTTGTGCACTCCATGACAAAGTATCTCGGTGGTCACTCCGATGTAGTTGGCGGCGCGGTGATCGTAAAAGAGAAGGAACTTGCGGAAAAGCTCGCCTTCCTGCAAAACGCGATGGGCGCAGTGCCGGGACCCATGGACTGCTTCCTAGTGTTGCGCGGCATCAAAACCCTGCCCATCCGCATGGATAGGCATTATGAAAACGCCCTGGCAATTGTTGAATTGCTCGAAGAACACCCCAGTGTAGAAAAGATTTTTTATCCCTTCCAGGATAATCATCCCCAGCAGAAGATCGCGAGGCATCAAATGAGGAACGGAGGCGGGATGATTTCCTTCATTATGAAAGGCGGGCAGGAGGCAGCGACCCGGGTCGCGGAAGGAACAAAAATCTTCACCCTTGCCGAGTCTCTGGGAGGAGTAGAGTCCTTGATCGAGGTCCCTGCCGCCATGACTCATCTCTCCGTCGCGGGCTCACAATTGGATGTGGACCCCGGGCTGGTGAGGCTTTCTGTGGGGATCGAGAACCAGGACGATCTCGTGGAGGATATCAGGCAGGCGCTGGATCGGGCTTAGAGTTGTGTAGCGCTACAGGAGAAGAGACCGAGCCTCTGGCTCGGTCTCTTTTATTTACTTCGCATGCACAGCCACAAGTGTCACGTCGTCATCCTGCTTGGAGCCGCTTTGATACATCATGAGCTTATCAAACAGCTGGTCACAACTGGATTGTGCCGAGGTGTTCCAGAGCTCTGCCATTGTCAACCGGATTCTCTCCAGACCAAAGGGTTCGCCTTTCGGATTGCGGCAGTCCGTCATTCCATCGGTGAACATGACGAGCAGAGATCCATTTGGCAGGAACAAACTGTACTCATCCAGTGCGATATTTTCCCACAACCCCAGCGCCATGCCGGGCTTATGCGGCAAACGATGAACATCGCCATGCTCATGCATCAACAGAGGAGGCTCGTGTCCGGCGCGGGCATAAGAAAACTCACCGGTCTCCGTGTCAAGGACGCCATAGAGGGCGGTCACAAACTGCGTCGATTTTTCGAGGCGGGTAATGTGTTTATTTGCCTTCCGCAAAACAACACCCGGAGAGCTTACGCTATCCGCCTCGGCAATGATCAGGGCATGGGCGCGAGCCATAAAAATGGCAGAAGGAACACCTTTATCCGCGACA